>CAVCWN010000305.1:0-15860 GCA_963605975.1 Desulfovibrionaceae bacterium
TTTCCAAAAAGCGCCCACGCTTAGCAATAGCGGCAGGCTGTTTCCAAAAAGCGCCCACGCTTAGCAATAGCGGCTGTCTGTTTCCAAAAAGCGCCCACTCTTAGCAATAGCGGCAGACTGTTTTCGAAAAGCGCCAGCGCTTAGCAATAGAATCCATCTCTCCCCCAAACGCACTCCATTCCTAACCAGCCCCCTCCATTTCCAAACCGTCCACTTCATTCCAAAACCACCCGCTCCATTTTCAAATATTCATCAATAATGAAAAGCCGAACCGCCAATAAATTCCCTTATGATGGAATGAGGCGGAACAGCCGTTGCCGGAATGGTAGAAAAATAACTTAAGAATTTTAAGAGGCGGCTTGCCTCCCCATATTCTTTTTGAAGAGGTGAAACGCAGCGCAAAAGTGGATCCGCATAAACTTTCAAAACAGCCATTTCGTAATCCAAAGCTGTGTTCAACATTGCATCAGCATTATTTTGGAATGGGAAGATGTGAAGTCTTTCTCCTTTTTGAACATTGTCCCACATGCCAATTGTGTCTGCTGCAGACTTTCCTCGGAATTGTGAATCGCGTACAATGCGGCGGACTAAGCGGTTGTCACTTGTTGCAATTCTGTTGTGATCATCAAGGTTCAGCTGGGTCAAAGCAGAAAGATAAATTTTAAATTTATACTCTTCTGGAACTAGAGGAGTTAACTTTGGATTTAAACCATGAATTCCTTCAAGTACAAGAATTTCATTTTTTTCCAGCTTGAGTGTGTTACCGTCCTTAAAGTAAGAAAGGCCTTCATTAAAATTATATGAAGGAACTTTAATTTCTTTTCCTTCAAAAAGGTCTATCAAATTTTCGTTTAAGAGTTTTACGTTTAAAGCTTCAAGGCATTCGTAATCATAATTGCCATTTTCATCTAAAGGAGTTTGATCTCTACCAACATAGTAGTTGTCCAGCGAAATAACTTTTGGTTTGTAGCCAATCGCTTCCAGCTGCATTCCCAGTTTTTTTGCAGAAGTAGTTTTTCCACTCGAAGAAGGACCTGCAATCAAAATGACTCGTACGCTGCCCTTGTCATGAATTTGATCTGCAATTTCAGAAATTCTTTTTACCTGCAAAGTTTCAGTTATATCAATAAAGTCATCCACTTTTCTGTCATGAATAATTTTATTTAAACTTGCGGCAGAAGTAACATCCAACTGCTTTCCCCATTTCTTGTAGCTTTTGTAAATTTGGAAAAGCTTTTTTTGATCCTGAAATTCTGTAAGGCGATCCGGCTGGTCGTGTCTTGGAAAGCGAAGTAAAAAACCTTCTTCGTAAGGCATAAGATCAAAAACTTTTAGTACGCCTGTAGAAGCAACAAGTACGTCAAAGTTCAATTCACAAAAATCTGAAAGTCTGTTCACTTGTATGCGGCCAGGTGAAATATAATCCAGTTGTTTTCTTGTTTCTGTAAGACCCAAATCTTCAAAAATCAGGCATGCTTCCCTGTAAGAAATTACGTCATTTTCAATAGCAAAATCTTCTTTTACCAAAGAAAGCATTTCTTCCTTCAGGGCCTGTACATCTTTAGAAGAAAAATTTTCTTTTTCCAAAGTGTAGTAATATCCATACCCCAAACTGTGGCCCACTAAAAGTCTTGCGCCAGGAAAAAGTTTGTGAGATGCACACGCTAAAAGAAAACAAAGAGAACGCCGGTAAATGGCAGCGCCTTCCTTCGTGTCTTCATAAACTGGATCAAGTTCCGCATTAATATCTATTGGACTGTCCAGAGAACAAATTTCATTATTAACCTTTACGGCCAAAATTTTTTTGTCACACTTGCAGGCCTTTTCCAATTGTCCCATCAGTGCCAGTGGCCTGATTTCATTTTCAATTTCAATAGTACTTTTGTCAGGAAATGTAAGAGTTATCTTTTTCATGCCTATAATTATATGTTCAAAGTGAAAAATTTCAAAGTGATTTTTTTACATACTGTGTGAAAAAAAAGATATTCTCAAAAAGAACAATTTCATTTTTTTTGCCCTGACTGTTCACTGGTCTATTCAATATTCTTTATGCAGAAAAAGACAACTTTGTTTTCATCGTCAAAATCGTCAGCAGGAATAATTTCTGTCATAACTTTTTTGTAGTCATTGCCATCTTTGCGCCTGTAAAAAATTCTTAAAATGGATTTTTCTTTATCATTCAGAAAATGCTCTTTTATTTTTTTTACATCCATGAAGTTTTTAAAAGCTTCTATGTCATCAGGATGCAAGCCATTGTTTTTTATGAAATTTTCAATCCACACAGAAATTTTATCCGAAAGATTATCCGAATAGTCTGTGGCAGAAAAATTTATTTTGTAAATTTCATGAGTTTCATCATCAAGATTAACTTTTAGAATCTTTGTATAAGATTTACTGATTGTAGTAAAAGCAACATTTAAACTTCGCCTGTCCAGTCCGCTCTTTGAATAAAAATTTGCCTTGTCCCGGTACATTCTTTTGTCTGCGAATTTTAAAAGTTCATTAAGGGACAAATCCTTGTGGTGACATTTTGTAATTACCCCAATGGAAAGGTAAAGAGGCAGTCCATTTTCCTCTGACCATTTTTTACATTCTTCTTTTAAAAGAACTTTTGTGTCATGAATAAGGGAAGCGTCCATTTGAACAATCCCCACAAATTCGTCTCCACCGATGCGGTAAATGTTGCCATACTTTCCAATAGTATTTTTTAAACAGTTAGCTGCTGCCCGCAACACTTTGTCCCCCGCATCATGGCCCTTTTGATCATTTATTTCCTTTAAGGAATTCATGTCCACAGAAAAGAAAACCGTATTGTCAGAAACATTTGTTGCATTTAAAGTTTTTACAGCTTCTTCAAAAGCGTGGCGGTTAAAAAGTTCCGTCAGCTCATCTTTATTCATTTTAAAAATTAATTCTTCTTCGCGCCTTTTTTCTTCATCAATCGTGCGTGTGTAGTAAATCAAAAAATTTGCAAAACCATTTTCATCATATTTTACAGGAACAAAAGTTGACCTTACCCAACCGCGGTACATGGAAAGGTATTCAATGGAAAGCAATTTTTTCCCGTAAAGACGTTTTGGCAGTGTTTCAAGATTTACAAAATCAAAGACACGCTTCTTTTCCGCTTCAGGCAAAAGTTTTTTGTAAATTTCTATAAGCTGGTCCTGAGCAGAAACTCCACATGTCCAAAATTTTCTAACTGGAGTCGTCGCTGTAATTTCAACAATTGTGTCACGCTTCAAATCAATCAAGTGCATGGTCAAGTAAGAAGTTGCCAGTGCCTGCAAAATCTCCAGAGAAAAAGTTTGTTCCCTAAAAAATAAATCTGTTCCTGCCTGTTTAAAATTCGAATTCTTCATAAGCGCCCTCCAAAGTCCCCTTTAATTATACACGACTTTTTTCTTTTTTCCTAATTTTTTTTTCTTTGGAGAAAACTGTTTTAGTTAAGGCTTTTCGCAGTTCCGGCTACCGCCTCCATTCCGAAAGTCTGCCTTAGCAGCCTTTCGGAACATGCCTTCGGCATGCTGCTACAATCCGACTAGTGCTCATAAAAAAAAGCAAAGTTGTTTTTCTTCAAGCAAAACTTAGTATTCCCCATAGACACTTTCAATATAATATCTGTCTGGAATGTAAAGACCAATAGAAATTCCAAAGTCAACAGCAGCTTTTACCTTTCCACTTTTTGTCCATGCAAGGGCTGTCCTCATGTATGGTGAAAGTGATATTGTAAAAATATTTGCCGTTAAACCTATTTCTGCAGCAACTTTCCATGCAAAGTCATTTGCGCTATAGTCAAGAACTCTTCCAGCATCTTTGTTGTTAAGTATACAAAATGGCAAAGAATAAATTGGATATAGATATACATACATACCAGTTAAGGAAAGATCATATTCCTTAAAAAAATGGTAATAGACCCCACCCCCCAATGATGCGGAAAAGCAATAGTATTTATTTTCATCAGTTGTGTCATATTCCATGTATCCATTTAAACTGAAAGCTGTTGCAAAAGAAAAGTTATTTATATCGGCGAAACTTACCCTGTCCTCTACAACGAAACTATAAGAATCAGATACAAGAGAATAATCTTCCCTAAGTTTCATATAGGCGCCAGACCCCGCTACATATCCCATAGAAGATGGAATTAAATAAGTTCTTAATTCAAAATCCATTCGTATAGGCACTTTTGCTTTTTCGACTGTTTCATCCAAAGTTTCATTTTGATTTTCTGAATTTACTTCTTCACTTTCAGAATTTTCTTTTTCACTAAAGAGCCCCACTGTTTCGCTTGTGACTATGGCGGTTCCTGGAAGCTCTTCTTCTATTTCCATTGAGAAAGCTGTAAATGTCAGGGAAAATATAAATAATGGTAGAAATAATTTTTTCATAACTTTCCCCCAATTTAAAGTCTTTTAATCGGTATGCCACAGATAACATAATTTATGCCTTTTGGTAGAACATCTAAAATGGCATCTATCACCTTATTATATGCAGCCTTAAAAAATCCAACTATCTTCTGGCCAAGTGGAGTAAAGTAACAGGCCACTGCAGTTGCAACAGTTTCAGCAGATATAATGCCCAACTTATAGCCTTCTTCTGAATTTAAAATATTTTCTATAGTAGTTAAATCTTTATTTATAAGAGCACTTGCTAACTTTATTATGTCGGAACAGGTTGACCATATAGAAAGTTGTATAACCATCGAACCAGCACCTGCCGTTGCTGCCACATATCCGGCAATTCTAGTCCAAAGTCCTCCATAAGAAGCCATGTAGCATCCCGCAACCGTAGCCGCACAAAATCCTGTGTACCAGCCAATGGTACTCCATTCAAGATCAGCAGCATAGATTGACCTAGCTGCGTTTACTTCAAGATCCGAAGCGTAAGATAATTTTATGCTAGTCGAAAGGGCGGTCCTTGCATTTAATTGATTTTCATGATTTAGGTTTTCATTTACATAAGTAAGATATTCTTCTGCCTTCTGGGCGTCGAGTTTAGCAAAAGTATTTGCAAATTCTTCTGTGCTTGCTCCACAGAAAAGTGCATTTATTACTTCAATTTTTTCCTGGCCATTTTCTTCCAAGGCAATTTCTTCAAGAACAGAGTCTGTGTCATTTATAAAGCGAAGCATCATTTCTTCTTCTTCATCGCTAGCAGACCGAGCAGATGAAATAAGTGAATCAAAAAGTCCTGCTTCTTTCATTTTTCCAATATTGTAACTGATTTGACTTTTTCTTTTTGAAAAATCTTCAGAAGTCGAATTTTTCCCTAAATCATTTGTGCAGGAAGAAAAAGCAAAAGTGCAAAGTCCAAAAAGTAAAAAAGATTTTTTTAATAAATTATATAATTTTTTTTTCATATAAAGTCCTTATAAAACTCCGCGTTAGCGACAGCACAGAAGGTGCTGAATATGCAGTTTTACAAATAAGGTTTGGAAAACTGCAGTGATAAAAATTATAGGGATGTAATTTTTATCACACCTCCTTGAAAAAAAAACATTTTCTGCTGCAAGTAGCAGTCCTTAAAATTCTACCCCAAAAGTTCCAATTTTCCAAATAAAAAAAGGTACTATTAGGTACTATTTGGGCAAAAAAAGGTACTATTTTGGTACTATTTAAGGCATCTTCGAAGGCATCCCCGAAAAGTCATCTCCACAAAAAATAAAATTTGCAAAGGGGTAAATCGGGGCTTATAATAAATCGTTATGGAAAAGAATTTTATTTACACAAAAAACATGCTGCTCATTGTTAGGATTTCTTCCTGTTTGATGGCGCCTCTTTTACTGCTTACAAATTTTTTTTCCATATACAAAGTTTGCCCGGATTTTATTTCTTTAAATCCTTTTTTTATTCCACTGAACTTTCTTTCAGTTCTTGTTTGCATTTTGCTTATTATTTTCCCGGAAAAGCTTGAATTTCTTGCATTTTTAAGCATGGCTTATTCCATACTTCACGTTATTTTTCTTCCATTTGAACTTTTAGCTCTTGCATGGCAGGAACTTTTCATTGTTATTTTGTTTTTAAGAGGATTTTTTAGAAGAGCTGCAAAAGTAAAGGGAATAATTTTAGTCCTTGTGTTTTTGGCAGCCTTCTTTTGTAATGTTCGCCTGGGATTTTTTCCTTTTTTGAAACTTTGCCTTTGGTACGGGGGAACTTCTTTAATTTTGCTTTTTATAAGCATTTCAATTTTTCAAATGAAAAAACAAAAGTCTTCTTTTCCTCAGGTTTTAAACCTTTGCGAATTTGAAAGTATCGAAGGCCGAGATTTTGAATGGCTTTTAATGGTTCAGCAGGGGGAGCGTTACAAAGATATTGCCCTTAAATACAATGTAAAAGAACAGTCCGTAAAAAACCGGCTTTTTAAACTTTACAAAATTCTTGGCGTAGGTGACCGCCGTGGCTTTTTAACCACCTATTGCGATTACAAAATAACTTTTGAAAAAACTCTTGCTCAAGAAAGTTGAGACACCAGGTTTTTTATTTTTTTTTCTTTGGAGAAAACTGTTTTAGTTAAGGCTTTTCGCAGTTCCGGCTACCGCCTCCATTCCGAAAGTCTGCCTTAGGCAGCCTTTCGGAACATGCCTTCGGCATGCTGCTACAATCCGACTAGTGCTCAATAAAAAAAGCAAAACTGTTTTTCTTCAAGCAAAGCCTAATATTCTCCGTAGACACTTTCAAAGTAGTGTCTGTCTGGAATGTAAAGACCAATAGAAATTCCAAAGTCAACAGCAGCTTTTACTGTTCCGCTTTTTGTCCATGCAAGAGCAGTTCTCATGTATGGTGAAAGGGTAAAGTAGGAAAGTTTTCCTGTTAAGCCCACTTCTGCAGCAACTTTCCATGCAAAATCATTCACGCTGTAGTCAATAGTGTTGCCATCACCTGTGTCAGCAAGCAGGCAAAGTGGCAAAGAATAAAGAGGGTACAAATATACATACAGACCGGTTAAAGCAAATTTAGTGTCCTTGTAAAAATGGTAATAAGCACCTGCCCCTAGTGATAGGGAAAAAGAAAGGTATTGGCTTCCATCACTTGCTTGATTTTCCATATATAAATCTAAGGCCACACCTGTTGCAAAGGAAAAGTTGTTTACATTTGCAAAACTTACCCGGCTGTCCAGAAAGAGATTATGAGCCTTTGTTACAACAGTATAGTCTTCCCTAAGTTTCATGTAGGATCCAGAACCTGCTACAAAGCCCATAGCTGACGGAATAGTATAAAGTCTAAATTCAAAATCCGTTTGAAGTGGATCAGTTCCCTTTTCATCTTCAGCAGAACTTTCATTTTGATTTTTAGAAAAATCTTCAATGCTTTTTGAAATTTTTTCTTTAGTAAGTTTGCCTGAGCTTTCACTCGGGCTTATAGCACTCCTTGGAAAGTTGAGCTGCCCTTCTTGAGAAAAAACCGCAAATGTTGCAGAAAATAAAAATAATGTTACTAATAGTTTTTTCATATAAACTCCTGATTATGTTATAAAATTCATTAAAGACCAATCGCAATTCCAGTATTTATATAGGCTGTATAGAAGAATTTTTTGCCCAGTCAAGCGCCTTTCTAGTATAAGGCATAAAAGCTATTGTGTAAACTTTTAAGGACTTTTAAGAATAAAGCTAGTTCTCCAGCAAACCTCCATTTATTACCTTTCTAAGTGGCCCCCCAAAACTTGCAATTTTCAGGGGCTGTCACAATTCACGGAGCCTTTAGATTCTTTTGTCTAATATTCTCCATAGACACTTTCAAAATAATTTATATCTGGAATGTAAAGACCAATAGAAATTCCAAAATCAACAAAAGCTTGAACTTTTCCACTTTTTGTCCAAGCTAAAGCGCTCCTTATGTAGGGGGAAATTGAAGTTTGAAATAGATTTCCTGTGTATATTTATTGTTGTCCGTAGTTTCTGATTTCCCATAAATGTTTGCCCCTAAAGGGTATCTTTAAAAATTGCAATTTTTAGAGGCTCCCTAAACTAAAAGCAAAGGAAAATCTATTTACGTCAGCAAAACTCATTCTTTCTTCCAATTGAAAATTAAAAGCCTTGGTCACAGCGCTAAAATCTTCACGGAATTTTACACAAGAATTTGTCCCTGTAATATGACCAAAAAGGGAAGGTATAAGGCAAAGTCTAAAATCTATATCCATGTGAGGAGGGACTTTTGTTTTTTCGACTATTTCAACTGAATTTTCATTTTGACTTTCATTCTGCGAATCTTGACTTTCAGAAAATATTTCTTCGTTTTTAGAATTTGCTTCTTCACTAAAGAGCCCCGCTGTTTCACTTGTGACTATGGCAGTTCCTGGAAGTTCTTCTTCTATTTCCATTTAGAAAACTGAAAATGTCAGGGAAAATATAAATAATGGTAGAAATAATTTTTTCATATAAAATCCTTATAAAATTCATATATTTGAATCATCATAATTTCTATCTAGAAAATAAAGGCCTATCGCAATTCCAACATCCATGTAAGGGCGTATAGAGGAACTTTTTGTCCATCCTATTGCGCCTCGAAGGTAAGGCATAAAAGTTATTGTGTTAAATTTTAAGGATAAACCTAGTTCTGCAGCAATTTTCCATTTGTAAGCATAATCATCATATGCCATTTTGCGTCCATTTTCTGAATCTTTGAATGCAAGAATGGGAAGCGAAAAGACTGGGTAAACAATGAATTGCAAACCTGTTAAGGAAGCATTTTGTGAATTTCGGGGATGAAAATAAATTCCGCCACCTAATGAAAAATTAAGACTTAAATATAAATTAGCGTCTGTTGTTGTGTTTTCCATGTAAGCGTCATTTGCAAAAGCGTAGGCAAATGTAAAATTATTTTTGCTTATTATTTCGCCACGTGCTTCAATAGAAAATTTGTAAGCATTTTTAACACTTGAAAAATCATCCCTAAAACTCATATAAGAATTCCAATCCGCAGCATGGCCTAAAGCACTTGGCATAACATACATAAGTAGTATTCCGTCAGAGCGTAATGGAACTTTCTCTTTGTTTTCTTCATCGTTTTCTGAAAAAACTGCACTTTCCTCTGGAGTGTCTAAATTTTCATCAGGGAAAAAAATCTTATTATATTCTGATTCAATCAAATCCCCTACCATTTCATCTTCACTTTCTTGTGAAAATACCATTATGGAAGAAAAAAGAAAAAGAAAAAGGAAAATAATTTTTTTCATACTGCCTCAAGAACTCTTTAGATTTTTTTCATTTGACTTTTTCTTTTTGAAAAATCTTCAGAAGTCGAATTTTTCCCTAAATCATTTGTGCAGGAAGAAAAAGCAAAAGTGCAAAGTCCAAAAAGTAAAAAAGATTTTTTTAATAAATTATATAATTTTTTTTTCATATAAAGTCCTTATAAAACTCCGCGTTAGCGACAGCACAGAAGGTGCTGAATATGCAGTTTTACAAATAAGGTTTGGAAAACTGCAGTGATAAAAATTATAGGGATGTAATTTTTATCACACCTCCTTGAAAAAAACATTTTCTGCTGCAAGTAGCAGTCCTTAAAATTCTACGCCAAAAGTTCCAATTTTCCAAATAAAAAAAGTACTATTTTGGTACTATTTTGCCTATTTGCCTTTCTCTCATTGACAGCGATTTTGCAATTACGTAAAATTATTGGACTTTATTTTTTGAGGTGGCACTTAAATGCTGGAAAAAATGCGCAATATTGGTATCATGGCTCACATTGATGCTGGAAAAACTACTACTACGGAAAGAATCCTTTACTATTCCGGAAAAATTCACAAAATTGGCGAAATTGATGACGGCGCTGCCACTATGGATTTTATGAAGCAGGAACAGGAGCGTGGCATTACCATTGCTTCGGCTGCGATTACGACTGAATGGAAGGGCTACAAAATTAATATTATTGACACTCCCGGCCACGTTGATTTTACGGCAGAAGTTGAACGTTCCCTCCGTGTTTTGGACGGAGCAATTGCCGTAATTTGTGCGGTTGGCTGGGTGCAGCCCCAGACTGAAACTGTATGGAAACAGGCTGACGGTTTTTCCGTTCCCCGCATTTGTTTTGTAAATAAAATGGACAGAATTGGTGCAGATTTTTTTGGTGCCATGAAAGATGTCAGTGAAAAGTTTGGCTGCCAGACTCTGGCTATGGAAATTCCATGCGGTCAGGGCGGAGATTTTGATGGTGTAATTGATCTTCTTAATATGAAGGAAATCCACTGGGACGCAGAAAGTGAAGGTGAAAAATTTACTGTTAGCGAAATTTCTGCTTCTTACCTTGATGCGGCAAATGAATGGCGCGAAAAACTGGTGGACACTGTTGCTTCTAACGATGATGTCCTTGGTGAAAAATATCTTGAAGGCCAGGAAATTTCAAATGATGAATTAAAGGCTGCTATCCGAAAGGCAACTATTTCAAGAACATTAGTCCCTTTCTTTTGCGGTTCAAGTCGTCACAACCAGGGCATTCAACCTCTCATTGATGCTGTAATTGATTATCTTCCTTGCCCTACAGAAGTTCCTCCTGCCGAAGCCATTCACATCACAAAGCACGAAGAAAAAAAAGTACAGGTGCCTTGTGACATTGATTCAAAAAATCCAGTCGGCCTTGTCTTTAAAATTCAATTTGATCCTCAGGCGGGCATGCTTTCTTTTGTCAGAATGTATGCCGGAAAAATTACAAGTGGTAGTCAGATTTTTAATGTTTCTAAAAAGAAACGTGAAAGGGTAAACAGAATTTTGCGCGTTAATGCTAACCATATGGAACAAATGTCTGAAGTGGCCGCCGGTGACATTGCGGTTATTCAGGGATTTAAACTTGCCCAGACTGGCGATTCTATTGGAAGTGAAGGTTTTCCTCTCCTTTTGGAAAGTTTGAAATTTCCTGAACCTGTTATTTCTATTGCTATTGAACCTGAAACTATGTCTGACCGCGACAAACTTTTGGAAACACTTGGGCTTTTAAGTCACGAAGATCCGACTTTCACTTACCGCGATGATGAAGAAACAGGGCAGTTGGTCATTTCTGGAATGGGGGAACTTCATCTTGACGTTCTTGTTACAAGAATCCGTGATGACTACAAAGTTGCATGCCGTGTAGGAAATCCTCAGGTTACATACCGTGAAGCTGTTACAAGTGCCAGTGATTATATAGAGGAATATTCAAGAGTTTTGGGCGGAAAAGAAAATGCTGCTTACATCAAGCTGCATGTGGAACCTCGGCCTACAGGTGCTGGTAATCTTTACGAATGTGCTGTTAAAGAAAATGATTCTTCCATGCCGCAGGAAATCCTTGATGCAGTTGAATCTTCCATTAATTCCAGCCTTGCTTCCGGAATTAAGATGGGCTACCCTTGCACAGATACTCTTGTTCGAGTAGAAGAATTAAAATACGATCCTGCCACAGGAACGACTTTTGCCTTTGAAGCCGCCGCTGCAGAAGCTTTTGATAAAGCTGCAATGCAGGCTCAGCCGGAATTGCTGGAACCTGTCATGGCTGTAGACATTGAAAGCCCTTCAGAATTTACAGGGGAGGCAATGAGTCTTGTTACTCAGCGCGGTGGAATGATTTCCAGTATGGATGACAAACAGGGCGGTTCAATTATTCACGCTCAGGCGCCAATGGCTGCCATGTTTGGTTTTACAACAAGTTTGCGTTCTGTCACCCAGGGACGTGCATCTTTTTCAATGTCATTTTCTCACTTTCAAAAAAAGGCTTTTTAGTTTTTTTGATTTTGGGATTTTAAGGATTTTTTTGTTAGGTGATTTTAGGTGGAATTTTAGATTTCCATGCAGATTTTAGATTTGCGTCTTGAAAGGAATTTAAAAATCCTCTATAATACCTAGGTTAGTTTACCTAACACATAATGATATATTGCTATCATAAGGAGTAATTATGGCAACCAGAAGAACCCCAAGATTCAAGGAATGCAGAAGACTTGGAGTAAATGTTTGCGGACATCCAAAGGCTTTGGATCGTGCAAACGACACTGCTTTCAAAAGAACAAAGAAAGTTTCTGAATACGGAAAGCAGCTCATCGAAAAGCAGAAGGTAAAGGCTTACTACGGTATCCTTGAACGTCAGCTTCAGAAGTATTATGACATTGCTTCTAGAAAAGACGGAAAGACAGGTGAAAACCTCATCACATTGCTTGAATGTCGTCTTGACAACCTTGTTTACAGACTTGGCTTTGCAAATTCAATTCGCATGGCACGTCAGCTTGTTAGCCACAGACACATTGAACTTGATGGAAAGATTGTAAACGTACCTTCACAGGTTGTAAAAATTGGTCAGACAATTTCTTTGGTTGAAAAATCGCAGAAAAACGAACAGTTCAAGAAATGCTGGACAGAACTTAACGCTCAGCCGCTCGATTATCTTGAACGCGATGTAGACCATTTCTCAGGTAAGCTTGTAAGCAAGCCACAGCGTGCACAGGTTCCTGTAGAAATCAACGATCAGATGGTTGTTGAATACTACTCTAAATAATTTATAAAAGGGGTCAAAAATAGTTTTGACTTTGCAAAACTTTTTATAAAGTTGGGCAGACTGGGGACGTTGATTCGTCAAGGCAGTTCCCTGAACACATTCCCTGCCTTAATGCAAGTTAAGATTTTTTACTTGCCCTTTTAAAATTTATTTTAGGAAAAGGATTTTTGCCTTTCGCAAAAGTCCTTTTTTCTTTTTAAATCTATTCGTAACATTGATTTTATGGCGGATTTTTTTTACGAAAGGCTGGATGATATTTTTGAAAGGCGAAAAATTTGCAGCGGCAGAAGATTAAAGCGCTTTTTGCAGCAGCACAATTTTTGCGTAAACGGCAGACGTGTTTTTTCTAGAGGTCAGTCGCTCGCTCTTTTTCATGACCAGCTTACTCTTGATGGAAAGGATTTTAAAATTTCTCCGGACTTAACCCTTGTCATGAATAAGGCTCAGTCATGTCTTTGCACAAAAAGCCCGGGGGATTATAAAAGAGTTTACGATTATCTAAAAAAAGAATATTTTGATTTTATAAAAGAAAATAATTTGCCGCCTTTGCACACCATTGGACGCCTTGACGGTAACACAGAAGGCCTTTTAATTTTTACGACCAATGGGTCTCTTTCCCACAAGATTCAAATGCCTGAAAATTCTTTTCCAAAAAAATATTTTGTGATTTTAAAAGACCCTGTCTGCAGCAAAGGAAAAAAATCCTACCTAGAAAAATGCCACCACGGTTTGGAAATACCAGCCCTGTGGAAGTTCCCGCCCTTTACTTCAGCCCCGGCAGAAGTCCTTTTTGAAGATGACTTTTCCTGCCAGATTACAGTTACTGAAGGAAAATTTCACGAAGTAAAAAGAATTTTTGCTGCTTTAGGGAACACTGTTACTTATTTAAAAAGAATTTCCATGGGCGCCTTTTCTTTGCCAGAAGAACTTTGTCCCGGTCAGAGCAGGGTGATGACAGAAGAAGAAATTTTGCTTTTGCTAAAAAAATAACTTTGTGAATTTTAAGGATTTTTTTGTTGCTTTAAGTGTTTTGTTGGTTTCAAAAAAAATGCTTTGGAAAGGGTCTAGCCTCTACGGGAGTCGGACCCGTCTTTAAAGATTGAGAATCTTTTGTCCTAACCGATAGACGAAGAGGCCAAAAAAAAGCTGACCACATCGGCCAGCTTAAGTTCCCCAAGGAGGATTCGAACCCCCACAATCAGAACCAGAATCTGAGGTGCTACCATTACACAATCGGGGAATGCAATGTGAATATAAATATATAGAAATGAAAAAAATGTGTCAAGGTACAAAGTGACTTTTTACCGAAAAAAAATAATTTTTTTACAAAAAAAATCAAAAAAAAGCACTTTATGTTTTTCTAAATTCTTTACATTAAATCACTTAAGAATTATTATGGAGACATGTCGACTGAGAACTTTGATGAACTTGTTTCTGGCATTTCAAAAAATGAACGTCAAAAAATGCTGGATAACATTCAGCGCAAGTCCCAAGAATTTAATTCATCAAATAATATAAAAGACGATTTATCTCAAGAAAGGGAAGATGCCCTTAAAAAGAAATTTGTTCAGCTTTCTTTTTTCCAAAAGATTTTTCTATGGTTCCTTTCCATAATAAGAGGAGCTGATGTTGAAAGTGTATTTAACTCACACTTGCTTTCAAAAAATGCCCTTTACCTGGAACAGCAGTTCCCAGGCATTTTGGATTACAAAAGAGGTCTTCTTTTAAACGGATTTTATGAAAAAGTTTTACAGTTAAGAAATAATCTTGCTTTTTTTTCAGAGTACATTTCTTATTACGAAGAAAACCGCAGCAAGTTTTATGTTTATCTTTCTACAATAATAATGCCTGAAGTGGCAGATGAAATTATAGAAAAGTCAGACCCTTTTCAATATCCATTTACAAAAGAATTAAACAATGAAATGAGAAATTCTCTTTTGTCAAAACTGGAAGACATTGTCAATAGCATTTCCCAGGACAAAAGGAATGACATGTACCTTTGCATAAAAAGTATTGAATGGCTTTCAAACACAATCAAACTGCCGCTCAACAAAATACTTTTGAAATTTATTGCAAATGAAAAGGGCCAAAAGGAATGTCCTATAAATCAACTTTCAACAGAATTGATTGCACTGGCAAAATTTTTTAACGAAGAAGTTTTTTTGCCCACAGAAATAATTCGCGCCTTGTATTTTTTTAGAAATGAAATTGAAAAAAAAGACAACTTTCAGCAAAGCGTGGATCAGGCTGACCAGGAATTAAATAAATTTATTTCTGAAGCAGAAGCAAAAATTTTAATCATAAAATCTTTTCCTAGATTTATTCCAGTTGCAGACCTGGCAAAGCTGGCCACAAATGATTCACAGTTTGCCCCGTCTGTTTTTGGTGGCGGTGAAGACTGGCTTTCTCAATTCAGGGCGGAGCAAAAAGTTATTTTTGAAAACAAATGGAATTCTTGGCTTATTGAATACAAAAAGGAAAAGGTGAGGCACAAGCTTTCTGAATATTTTTCCATTATGTCTTTTCCTTCACTGCCCCTTACTCCCTGGAAAGATTATAAGGAAGAAGTAAAGTTTGGAAACGAATATACAATTGGTTTTATTTACAACTTTATAAAAAATTATATAAATCCTTCTATGCCGACTTTAAAAACTCTTTCTGTGGAAGGTGATTTTTATATTAAAGAAAATCGTCTGGAACTTAT
Source organism: Desulfovibrionaceae bacterium (assembly GCA_963605975.1). Classification (GTDB taxonomy): domain Bacteria; phylum Spirochaetota; class Spirochaetia; order Treponematales; family Treponemataceae; genus Treponema_D. Next base: position 15,154 of record CAVCWN010000305.1, read on the forward strand.
TGAAGGATATAATTCCTATGAAAAACTGGATGCGGATTTAAATGCCCTTGAAGCTGCCCTTATGCCTTCCGGTGAGTATGGAATTATGTTTGAAAATATCAGCAACAACGGTTATGACTACCGTACAAGACTTGATGCCGTGAAAGAAGTTGTCAGTGAAATTGAAAAAAATACCCAACAGTTGATTGCGGATTTTGGAAAACTTTCCCGCAGCATGACAAATCTTTTGTCTGCAGCTTTAGGGGAACTTTCTTCACAATTTTATGGACCCGTTACTAATATTTACAAAATTGCCGGTGGCGGTAACAAAATCTTCCGTGAAAATCTTTATAACTTAAGAAATAACATTGAACATTCCTTTGCTATGCTTTCTGAAATGGAAGCCCTGGACATTGATAACAAAAAATAAAATCAGGTAATAAGATGGCAGAAAAAACTTTTATTAGCGGAAACTTTTTTAAAAATGCGGTTGAAATGCGCCAGGGGCCAAAGTGGGGAATGAGTTTAAAAGCTGCTTCTTCCATGCGCTTCAGGTGGAATGAAAAAAATCCTACAAGAGAAATCTTTTTAAAAAACATCCGAGGCTCAAGGGAACTGTGCCAGGTGGAATTGATTCATTCCCACAAAGTTATGGCTGTTGATTCTTCCAGGGAACTTTACGGGGTGCAGGCTGACGGTATTATTACTCAAAACAAAAATCTTTTTCC
>CAVCWN010000306.1:0-21259 GCA_963605975.1 Desulfovibrionaceae bacterium
GATCTTATGAAAAAGTTGTCCATGGAAAATGGGGTGACCAGAACTGTTTTATAAGGCGGCTGGATAATCCTGAAATTCTTGAACAAAAGGATGGTTGTACGGCGCCGGATTTTTCCGGAAAATTTTCTTTTGATGTTTTTCAAAATGGAGAAAAAAAATCTTTTGATGCGCCTTGTCTTTTGGCTGCGGCTTTTGTTGCTTTAAATTATCTTGATTTGAAAATGGACAAAGTGATTTTTCTTACGGGCCAGGGGGAAATTCCTGTAAAGAAAAATTTTGCCCTCTACGAATTAAAACTTTCTTTGGACAAGGCTGGTCTTGTTACAGAGGCTGACCTTTTTAAAGAAGATAAAAATTACCACGAAACTTTGCGGGAAGTTAATTCTGATTTTTATGCGGATAAAATTCTTTAGAAGGATTGACTGCCCACCCTTTGACGGAAGGACAGGGCAGCCTTTTTACATGGATTGGCGGTAAGCGCATTTACATTAGTGGCAGGGCAAGACTGGCCGGTCAGGGGAAGCGCTTTCTGGAATAGACCCTTCAAAAAAATCCTTTAAAAATACCATGCAAAAAAAAACTTGCCATGACTTTAAAAAATAATTTTCTTCCTTTATAATTTCTTTTATGGCTAAAACATTTGACGACAAAAAAATTATTTATACGATGGATCGCGTTAGTCGCGCTTATGGAACAAAAGTTGTTTTAAAGGACATAAGCATTTCTTATTACTACGGGGCAAAGATTGGCGTGATTGGTGAAAACGGCGCCGGTAAGTCTTCTCTTTTTAAGATTTTTGCGGGCGTTGATAAGGATTATACTGGGGAAACAAATCTTTTGCCTGGTTACTCGATGGGCTATCTGGAACAGGAACCTTACCTGGAAGCGGGAAAGACTGTTTTGGAAATTGTAAAGGAAGGTGTAAAACCTATTACGGATTTGCTGGCCGAATTTGACAAAGTAAATGAGGCTTTTGGTGATCCTGATGCTGATTTTGATAAACTGTGCGCCCGCCAGGCTGAGCTGCAGGAAAAACTGGATGCTTCAGATGCATGGAATTTGGATGCTAATCTGGAGTTGGCGATGGATGCTTTAAGGTGTCCTCCGGGAGATCAAGTGGTTGATGTTTTGTCTGGAGGTGAAAGGCGCCGCGTTGCTTTGTGCCGTTTGCTTTTGCAGCAGCCGGATATTCTTTTGCTGGACGAACCTACAAATCATCTGGATGCGGAAACTGTTGCATGGCTTGAACGTCATTTAAAAAATTATCCTGGTACGATTATTGCCATTACTCACGACCGTTACTTTTTGGACAATGTTGCCGGCTGGATTTTGGAAATGGATCGCGGTGAAGGTTATCCTTTTAAGGGCAACTATACCGAATGGCTTGAAGCTAAGGAAAAGCGCCTGGAACTGGAAGAAAAACAGGCATCTGTTCGCCAGCGTGAAATGAAGGAAGAGTTGGAATGGATTCATGCGGGGGCAAAGGGCAGACAGGCTAAGCACAAGGAACATATTACTAAGTATGAACAGTTGCTTGCCGAAGAGGCAAAGCGTATTCAGTTGAAGGACACTCAGATTTCTATTCCGGCAGGTCCCCGTCTGGGCAACCTTGTAATTGATGTAGAAAAACTGACTAAGTCTTTTGATGATAAAGTTCTTTTTGAAAATCTGGATTTTCATATTCCGGCTGGTGCTGTTGTTGGAATTGTCGGACCTAACGGTGCTGGTAAAACTACTTTGTTTAAAATGCTTGCTTCTGCTGCAGGGCAGAATGTTCAAATGCCGGATGGTTCCCTGGGTAAGGAACTTCCTGATTCTGGAAACATTAAAATTGGCGAAAGTGTAAAGTTGGTTTACGTGGATCAAATGAGGAGCAAGTTGGATCCTGAAAAGACAATTTACGAAACTCTTTCTGAAGGTTCTGATTTGGTTCGTCTGGGTGCAGTTGATGAAAAGGGCAGACCTGTGAATGGGGCTGTCCGCGAAATTAATGCCCACGCTTACTGTTCATGGTTTAATTTTTCTAGTGCTGAACAAAATAAAAAGATTTCTGTTTTGTCTGGTGGAGAAAAGAATCGCCTTAACATGGGCTTGATGTTTAAGGAAGCGGGAAATGTACTTTTGCTGGACGAACCTACAAACGATCTTGATATTGCAACGACACGTTCTTTGGAAGAAGCAATAAATTCTTTTGCGGGTGTTGTTTTGGTTATTAGCCACGACCGATATTTTTTGGATCGTATTGCAACACACATTCTTGCTTTTGAAAATAATTCTGAAGTCAAGTGGTTTGAAGGTAACTGGTCTGAATATGCTGAGTGGAGAAAGAAGGAACTGGGCATTGATGAAGATCATCCTCACAAAACAGTTTACCGCAAACTGACCAGATAATTTTTTAAAGTGATTTGAGGGAGCCTTTAAGGATTGCAGTTTTTTTTTAAAGGCGTCTAAACCTTGCCCCTAAGAATTATACTTTTGGGGGCAGGGCAAAAAGGCTGCCTTTGTTTTTTTTAAAGAGACCGAAATAAAAAAGGAATAGAGAGATGACGTCAAATTATATTGTTTTGCTGCCGGTTTTTCAGCCGGATGAAACTTTAGTTGATTTTGTTAAAGAAATTAATGAATACAATTTTTATAAAATTATTCTTGTTGATGATGGTAATGCTGAGTGCAAAGAGGCTAGAAAATACGAGACCATTATTGAAAAAGCGGGGGCTTATGCCCTTGTAATAAAGAGTCAAAAAAATGAAGGCAAGGGTAGGGCTTTAAAAAAAGGTTTTAAATATGTCTGCCAGAATTTTCCTGAATGTAAGGGTGTGATTACGGCTGACTGTGACGGGAAGTATCTGGCAAAAGACATTTTTAACACAGCATGCGCTTTAAGCGAAAATCCGGACAAGGTGATTGTAGGAGTAAGGCCTTTAAAAGGCAGGGTGGCTGATAAAATTGCATCTGCCTTTTTTAAATTTTCTACCGGCAAAAAATGCAGTGATGTCCGCTCTGGTTTGAGGGGAATTCCTTCCGGTCTTTTTTCTTTGGCTTGTCGTGAAGACGGCTGCCGCTTTGAATACGAAACAAATTTTTTAAGTGATGCTGTAACAAGGGCGCCTTTGCTGGAAGTGGCAGTGACAGCTCCTGTAAAAAATCCTGTCCGCCATGCACACTTTAAGCCTTTCCATGATACCCTGCTTTTGTACTGGCGTTTTGTAAAATTTCTTATGTCCAGTTTTTCGTCCTTTCTGGTAGATTACATTCTTTTTCTTTTTTTGAATTATTTTTTGCGTTCAAAAGGGATGAAAAGCGTGACTGTAATTTTTGCGGCTACGGCTTTTTCAAGATTTGTTTCAAGCATTATGGCTTACTTGATAAACCGCGTGTGGAGTTTTAAGGGCAGAATAAAAAGAAAAAATATTTTTGCCCAGTTTGGAAAATTTTTTCTTTTGTGGATTTTTGTGATTGCAGTAAATTCGCTTTTGGTTTATTTGCTGGAATTGATTTTTATTCCTGTGGCTATTGCAAAACTTATGTCGAACACTGTTACTTTCTTTATAAATTATAAGGGCCAAAATAAGTGGGTCTTTGCTGAAAGAAAAAAGAAAAAAAATAAATCTTTGGAAAATGCAGCCTAGCTGCGAAGCCTGGCCTATCTGCTTTTTGAAAAATGCATTCCTTTTCCAAAAGCAGCCTAGCCGGCCGTGGAAGGGCTTGGTGCCACCTAGTGGCACTGGAGCGAAGCGGAACCCTGGAAGGGCCGTTAACGTCAGGCGGTATGCTTCAGAAAATTCTAAAAAAAATCCGTATTCATTATTGACTTGCTAGGAAATAAAGATAAAATATTTTTGAGGCAAATATGAAAATTTCAACAAAGGGTAGATACGCATTGAGGATTATGTTTTATCTTGCCATTCACAACAACGGTAATTACATTGCGCTTAGGGAAATTTCTGAACACGAAAATATTTCAATAAAATATATGGAACAAATTACGGCGGTGCTGAGCAAGTTCGGTTTGCTTTCCAGTGTGCGCGGTCCTTCGGGTGGTTACAAGCTGGCCCGCAGTCCGGACAAGTACACGGTTGGGGAAATAATTTTTGTTACTGAAGGTGACACCACGATTGTTGATTCAAGCAATGATTCTTCTTGTGACAGCGAGCGCATTATGGCGGAAGTTATCTGGGACCCTTTGCAAAAAAATGTTGAAGATTTTCTGAAGGGGATTACTTTGGAGGATCTGGTGAATAAATTTAATTCGGATTCCAGTTTGATGTATATGATTTGAATGAGAGGGGGGCAGTGGTTCAGGGAGTGATACTGGTTTACAAAACAGACACTACTTTCGTAAAGCGCCCGCGTCTTTGTCTAAGGGACTGGCACTGGTTTACAAAACAAACACTGCTTTACAAAACAGACACTACTTTCGTAAAGCGCCCGCGCTTTTGTCTGGGGAGTGACACTGGTTTAGGAAACAAACACTGCTTTACAAAACAGACACTACTTTCGTAAAGTCCTCCTCCCTTTCACGAAAGAATTTCCGCCGTGTCCAATTCAACAAAGCCCTGCAAAAGTTCGACATAAATTTTTTCGTGGCAGGCGGGCAGCTCTTTTGAGTGGTAAATTATTTCGCGGTCGCTGCTTTGTGGACAGCAAAAATCTTCTTCAATAATTTTTCCGTCAGCGAAATAAATTTTTAGGTGGCAGTCAGGTGAACATTTTCCTGTAATGGAAAAAGATTTGCCCTTGAATGTTAAAGAAAATTTTTCTTTTGCTTCTATTCTGGTGAATGTGCGGTTGTGCTGTTTAAAAGAAGCCATGAGTGTGTGCCTTGCATTTTTGTCATAATCGAAAATGGTGGCGGTGTCGTCAAAGCGCTCAATAAAGTAAGATGTATTTTTTTCTTTTGCTTCTTGTGCAAGGTCCAAGTGAATGTCTGAAAAATAATTTTTGTCCCATGAAGAATAAAGGGCGGCGCGTCCTGCGGAAGGGCAGGCGGTTTTTAAAAGTTGAGCGCTTGTGTCACAGACTTTTTCGCCGTTTACCCAGAGGGTAATTTTTTCTTCAAATGCAGAAATCTTCAGCAGATTGAAATCATCTTTTTTTACAGAAATTTTTCCGCTTAAAATTTCTTCTTTGTTTTTGCAAAGACTCCACTTGTCATTTTTGTAAAGTTTTAGCCACCAGCCGGAATGTCCCTGGTCGCCTAAATTGTAGCGAAGGCCCAGTCCCGCATATACTGGATTTTTTTCATCACCATTATCTTTTGAAAAAAGAACTTTGACTTGACCGCTGTAGTTAAACCATCTGTCATCGCCAAAATTTGTAACGGGTTCGCTTGTCCAGCCCCATTCCTTAGCCTTGTCTTTTAATTCTACTTTTTGCTGCAATAAATTCTTCCCGTTAACAGTTACGACTTCAAAAGCTCCTCCCATGTCTGTTGTAAAAAGTGGAGCGCCTGCCCTGTCTTTTAAAAAGTCTTTGCCGTAAGAGGAATATGAAAAATCATCCTTGTAGGGCAAAGGCATTAGAGAGTCTGCTTTTTTTGTGCATGGAAGGATTTGGCCGCTGTCTTCAAGACTGGTAATTGTTACCAAAGAAAATGGCTGTAAGGTAAATGAAAATTTATTTTTTTCAATCTTGACGCAATCAATTTTCTTAAAATAATTTTTGTCAAAAGGTGTATCTGGAAATTCATTTCCAGGACCCATTGTCTGCCAGACATTAAGAAAATCATTTTTTAAATTTATATTTTCAAGGGTGAATGTGTATTCCTTTTTTTGATTAGTTGTGTTTGTGGCAATGAAAGTAAAGTCTTTTTGGTCGGGGCTTAAGGCTGTCATAAAAGAATACTGGGCGTCAACAATGGTGTGACCGTCGCCTCCAATTTTTCCGTCCTGGTTGCATGCCGATGGAATTAAAGCCCAGCCTTTTTTTACAAAACGCGTAAAGTGCAGCGACATGTAGTAGCCGGCGTCTAAAAAGTAGTGGCCGCTCCACGGTGTGTTTGCACGAATTAATTGTTTGGCACAATAAGTAACTCCGTCATAGTAGGCAGAAACGACTGGCTGAAATTCTTCAAGAGTCATTTTTCCGCCCGGGTACATGGAGATGGTTCTGGTGGCAATGTCAAGGGCACCGTTCATTTGGTCAAGACCTGAATGGCTTTCTTCAAAACGGCAAATTCCTTTTGCGTCCCCCATGGAAGATGAACTTTCTGAAAACCAAAGTTCCTTGCCGTAGTCCAAAAGTTTTTTTGCATTGTCTGTAGAAAGACTGGTGTAGTGACTGCCTGCAACATCTACTGCTTTCATCAAGTCAGGGTCGGCTAACATAAGGTCTGCTATGTTCCATGTGCAAACTTCTTCGCCTGCGACAATTTTTATTTTTGAAAAATCGTAGGGGGCATTTTTTTCTGCATCAAGTGCTTTTCTTAAATATTTTATCCAGTCTGTGTCCCAGGCTCTTTCGTTTTGGGTGGCGCTTACAAAATCAAATTTAAGGCCGAAAGTTTTGTATGCTGAGCAAAGATTTTCTTTGTACCACTTGTAGCGGGTGCCGTAAAGGTCCGGTGATTTTTCTATCCAGACAGGTTCACTCCACCACAGCATGTCCAGTGTGATGTCAGAATTTATTTTTTTTGCGTCTGCGGCCAAGACAAATCCTGCTCCCCGCCTTACATTGCATTCTTCATCTTCGGTGCGCATTGTGCATGGCTCAGTGCCGCTTGATGAATTTATATCTGACCCCATTTCAATTTTTAAATGCTGAACATTCAAGCCTTTGTCAGAAAAAATGTGCAAAAGAATTTCATTGTAAATTTCAGGGAAAAGAATTTTGTAATCCAAAAGGAGTCTGGAAGAATTGTTTGCGCTGACCATTCCGTAACCGCGCCAGAGATTGTTTTTTAAAGTGCATGCTTTTTTTGCGTCAATGATTACATTCATTTTTTTCTCCTTATAAAACACCGCGTTAGCGGCAGCACAGGAGGTGCTGAATTAGCAGTTTTACAAACGAAGTTTGGAAAACTGCTGTGATAAAAATTACAAGGATGTAATTTTTATCACAGCTCCTTATAAAACACCGCCTTAGCGGCAGCTCCTCTTATAAAAAAGGCTTTTGTAAAAAACAAAAACCTTTTAAAAATTGCAAATGATTTTTTTACTGCTGCTCTAAAGTGAAAGTAATTTTTATTGGATTGTGATCCGTGTTTTCAAAATTTTTGTCTATGGTTTGGGCAGAAGTAATGTTTATATTTTTTGACAAAATAAATCCGTCTATAATATAAAGTTGAAAATTTTCTTTTGCCTGGACTTCATAAGCTTTGTCCAGTGACCGGCAGCTGGCAATAGTATTTGGCTGCACAAAGTTTAAGCCCTGGTCAAATTCGCTTTCATCAATTATTCCTGGTTGCCAGAAATTTTCACCCTGTTGAGGAAAGGCAGAAGCGTCTGTTGAAGAAAACTGCTGGTTAAAATCCCCTCCCGCAATTACGTAATTTCCTTTTTCAAGTTCACTGTGGATTACAGATTTTAAAAGATTAGTCTGCATGATTTTTCCTTCGCCAGAATCGTAAGCTTCCAGGTGCAAGTTGATTAAAACAAGTTCCCTGTCACTTCCTTCTACAGCAAGCCTTGAAATAAGAAGGCAGCGCTTTAAGTTGCCCAGTCTGACAGGCCATTTAAATGACGTAGGCAGGGCAATTCTTTGCGCTTCAAAAATTTTGTAACGGCTAAGAGTTTGAATGCCACCGTAAACTTTTCCAATTGGTGGCAGGGGGTATGGAATGAAAGGCACTTTGTAGTTTACTGCAAAAGCATTTTGGTAAGTGGCAAAGGCCTGTCTGTAAAATTCTTCCTGGTCGATTTTGTGACTGCGCTTTGATTTTACATCTACTTCCTGCAAAAAAATAAAATCCGGGTTTTCATCTTTTAAGCCCTCTGCAATTTTATTGATGTTTTCCTGAACAAGATTTTTGCTGGCTGTGTTTACCATTTTGCCGCCGTCCATAAAGAAGTCAGCATTTTTTCCAAGGGCTCCGTATCCTGTGTTCCATGTGATGACAGAATATTCTTTGTTTAAAGAAAGACTTTTTTCTGTAACATTTTCTGCTTCCTGCAAAAGAGCATTTTCTACCTGCACTTCTTCCGTGGCCTTTGGCCTATATTCAACAATTGTAAGAAAAGCAAAAAAAGCAATTACGGCAAAAATCAAAAGTGAAAGAATCAAAAGGGGAATTTTAAAAGCTCTTTTCATTTGTAAATCCTTAAAATGAATTTGAATTTTTTAAAGTGACCCCGTATGGAAAATTGTGGAAGTCCATTTTTTTTACAGGCAACTTTAAAAAGAAAAAAGGCCGTCTTTTAAAACAGCCTTTTTTACTAAAGGGATTATAGATTTAAAAACATTTTCTGTCATTAGAAAAAAATGTTTTTTTTACTGGCCTCTCGGATGAAGGCAGACAGCATTTTTTTTAACTGCCGGAAACTACCTGGATGGAGGTGATTTTCAGGCCGTAACCTTGAAGGAAAATACCATCAGTGCCTGTGATCGTTTTAAGATCACTAGCGTTAAGAGTGTAATAGATAACACCACCTGTACTTGATGAAGGAGTGATTTTTTCATTGCTTATGCTTCCTCCTGTGATGGCACTTTCTGTTGTAAGTGTTTGCCACCAAGAATTTTTTATAGTCATCCACATAGAAACTTCTTCATCTTCACCGAATGTAGGCACCCAGATAAAAGCAATCTTATCTCCTTCCTTTAATGTGACATAATCTTTTATTTTGATAACGTCGGTTTGATTTTTTTCTTTACTCATATCAATAACCGTATCAATCACTATGGTACCGCCAACATTTGAATCATAAGTTGCAGCCTCTGTTGAAGGGGTATGCGTTGGAGTGCTTGTAGATGACTCATCATAGCCAGTGAAAGAAAAGGAACCACGGTGGTTGCCCCAGACATATTCGTAGGCCCCTGTTTCTACAGTGCGGCTTTCCCCAGGGTAAAGAGGGTAAAAGTCTCTGAAAGGTGTCCATGCGTTTGAAGACCAGTACCACTTAGACGGACCCTTTGTGCCGGAATTTTTATTTACTTTTCCAGCAAGTGTTGTAAGGTAGGCCTTTGTAGGAAGATCCCAACTTGTGTAGTACCAGTAAGATGTTCCGCTGCTGGTTACATTTGTTAAAATGGCAATTCCATCTGTGTCACTGGCGTCCCAGCTTAATGGGAATCCTGCTGTGAGGCTGGTACCTTCCTGGCTGTCACCGCCCCTAAGGCATACAGCCACATTTTTCTTTGTTACTTTCTTCAGGTCATCTTTAAAAAGGAAGAGGGATTTTGCTGCAAGATTGTATGCTTCCTTTGAAGCGCTTCCCTTTGTGGCTTTAGCATGGATTGCATATTTTGCCCCCCACTGCCAATTTTCAAGGGAGTCTACACTTTCGTTTCCTAAAGTGATGGCACTTGAATATGCAGTGTTTGCCTCGGTAAAACTTGAAGCGGACAAAGGATTTTTTGCCACAGGGTAATTTGTGTTTTTGCTAGTTCCCAAATCCAAAACATTATCACTTGCTTTTGAAATTAAAGGATTAACGCTGTAGGTAAGGCTGGCCCCTGGAGTCTGACAGTCAATCTTAAACTCTGAAGTCATTGGCTGACTGGCTGTAAGACTTTCACTGTCAAAACTTGCCTTTGACTTTTGAATGCGGACTACAGGTTCTTCTACACCAGAAAGGCTGATAGTTTTTTCGGTCTTTTCAAAATCAGCATTTACAATGTCTGTTAAAAGGAAGTCTGGCAGAGTCAGTGTGTAAGAGGACCCCTTAACTGGCAGTGCATAAGAAGAACTTAAATCGATTGTCATTGTGGAGTCAGAAACTTTTACCGCGCTTGAAGAAATGGCAATTGTTACAATGTGCTTTTTTGCATCCTTGTACATGCCTACTAAAGTGGAGTCACTTGCTTCTGTGTCATAATTTAAAATGTATTTTGCAGAAAGGTCTGCCACTCCGTCTGCAGAATAGCCGTTTGTTCCCTTTGTGTAATAGTCTGCAAAAGTAGAATTCAAGGCAACCAAGTCAGCATATTCCTTTGTTGTAAGCAGGGCAGGCACGCGGTCAAGATTATTTTGTGTGATTGTGATGCTGCCTGTGTTTTTGTTTACTGCATGATTGAATTTTAAAGTCAGCAGACTTCCATCATCTGAAAGTACACATGAATTAAGGGCAATTTCTTTTGTGAGGATTGCAATATTTTTGTTACCTGCCAAATTTGTTCCGCTCTCGTTTAAAGCGTCAATATCAATTTTACATGAAGTATTTGAAGAATCGGTGCAATCTGTGTAACCGCCAACTGCTTCTACATCCAGTTCGCCAATATCATCATCCTGACCAATGGTGTAGTCAAAATAGTAAGTCGTACCGTTTTCATTTTTTGTTAAAGAAAGAATTTTTTTGTTGTTCAGCGTAAGGGTAGGACTGCCAGAAAATTCGACTGCCTTGTTGAATTTCATTTTGAGTGAAATAGTCTGGCCCTTGGTGTAAGTTCCGTCTGAAGCCGTAGAAGAAATGCTTAAAAGTTCCGGCTTTTCTGCTTCTGCCATAAATGCTGCACTTACGCTGCCGGTGTTTTGCGCATAGTCTGTAAGTGAAGCCTTTAAGCTGATGTAAGAACTTGTTTGGAGCGTAAAAGAAGATGTTGTCCAAGTGCCGTCAGCATTTTTTGTTACAGGGATTTTTGATGATCCCCATTCCAGACTGATGTCAGAAATTTTATCTTTCCCCCAGACATCACTTGAATTGTCAGACCACTTTCCTGTAATTTCAAAAGAGTCTGTGCTTTCAAGGTTGCCTAATTTTTTACCCTGAGTTAATTCTGAAATGCTGTATTCGGAAACTGTGCTGTCAGCCTTTGTTACAATAAATTTATCAAATTCTATCTGCGGTTTTTGTGTGTCCCCGGAACAAGAATACTGTAATGTAGAAGTTTTGTCGCTGTTGTCTTCGACACGGAAAATGAATGTCTGCGAAGTAAGAGAAGTTTTTCCTTCTCCCAGACCAATGTTCAAATCGTCAAAGAGGTTAATTTTTTTTACAGGGTAGTAAAGAGTTCTTGTGCCTTCTTTTGTGCCGTCCCCCACATCAATGTAGTAGAGAATGTTGCCATTTTCAGCGTCAGTGTAACTTGTGTTTGTTGAAGAAACATTTTCCCAGCCTTCGTATTCTCCGTCCAAAAAGTTTAAAAGCAAAGATGTGTCTTTTAAATAAAGCATCTTTATGTTTTTTATGGCAGAATCGTCGCTGGCAGTAATTTTAAAATCCACATTGCCGTCCTTGTCACCAAACAGACTTTCATTTTGGTCTGGTGAAGAAAGACTTATGGCAGGGGCAGAAATGTCAAGAATTTTAAAGTAGCCTTCAATTTCGACCGCAGGATTTCCGTCAACATCTTCTGCATTAATTTTGATTTTATAGGTGCCTGTCTTTTGCGGAACTGTAATTCCCCACAAATAAAAATTGCTTAAATCTGTGTCACCGTCTAAGTCAACTTTCTTTTCACTTAAGAGAGAATCGTATGAAGTGTCTGAATAAATCTGTAAAGAAATATTTTTTATGCCTTCATCATCGTAAACATTTCCCTGAAGGTTTGTGCCTGGGTAAATTTGATTTGCATCGCCTTCGACAGAAGAAATGGAATCGCATGTAATCCACGGGGTCTTTGAAGCAGGCCAGTAGCAAATCCAGCCTTGGGATTTTTTCTGGCTTGAATTGTCTGCGGCATCAACGCTTTCCGTTATGATTTGCATGAATGTTTTTTCTGTGATTTTTTCTCCGTCTTTTTTGATTTCACTTTCTTTTGCAGTAACAGTCCAGTTTCTTAAATTTTCTGTAATGCTTCCAGAATCCCAGTAAACTTCACTTTCACTGTTGCCGCAAAGCCACACATGCAGTTCCTTTAAACTGTAATCTTCATCCTGGTAACCGCTTATTTCAATGTCACCATTCAAATAATTTGTGATCAAAGAAAAGTCTCTGTAGTCATCGCTTGAGTATGCGCTTTTAATTTCACTATTTGATTTGTACTTGATAACAGGACTTGTAATTGTAACAAGCGGCGCCGTTGTGTCATAGATGACAGTCCTTGTTTGAACAGAAGTGTTTGAAGTGTTGTTGCGCTTGTCATAGGCAGACACCATAATCGTATACTGATCGTCTTTTACATCTTCCTGCAAAGTAAGAGGTATGCTCCACTTTACGCTGCCGTCATCTGCTTTTTCAAAAGTGGCCCCTTCAGGAGTTCCTTCTGACCAGGCACCATTTTGGTAAGTCCAAGTGCTGCCTGCAAAAGTTATAAGCAGTTTTGTTACTTCAGTATTGTCTTTAGCGCTTCCGTAGGCGGTAAAGGAGTTTGAAACATTTGCCATGTAGTCAGGAGAAGTAATTTCTACTACAGGCGCCTGTAAATCAACTGAATTTCCCAAACCGACAATACATGAAGTAAAAGCCGTCAAAGAAATTGCAAAAAATGCGCCACTTAATTTTTTTATTCTTTTCATATTAAACTCCATTTTTCTTTTATCAGTTATTGATATCAGTTTCTGGCATCCCAGTAAGTTCTGTCATAAGTGTAATAGAAGCAGCCGTAAGAAGGTGCGCCAGGGGCTGCTTCACTGTTGTTCTGCCAGTTTGTTCTTACAGTCTGAATGTACCACGAAGAAACAAAGTCGTAGGAAATAAGTACATGGTCATCATTTGTTACAACATAGTCTGAAGGCATATGGGTGTCGTCACAATCATCTTTTATGATTTGGTAAGCATACTTTTGGTACCTTTCGTCAGGGGTTGCATCCCTAAGAGGAAAGCCCGCCATAATACTAATTCCGTCTTCACGGTCTTTTCCCTGAATTTTTAAGGCTTTAGCAGTTACTTCGTTTTGACCACTTGTTACAGAGCCACATCTTGGATCTTTATAGAAAATAACAGTCTTGTATGCCCCTTCATATCCCGCATCAGAATCACTTAAATTTGCAGCGGCAGCCACAGCCTTTATGTAGTAGCGGTGGGCCTGGTAGAAAGACGGGTCTCCTAAAACAAAAATGCCTGAATAATCACTTTTTGTTTCTAAGGCCTGGTATTCTGCCAGGGTGTAGGCTGCAGGACAATAACTTTCACCGTTATTATGTGTTGTTGCAGCAAGCAAGTCGCTTACGGTCGTTTCGTCCGGGCTTCTTGTGTCAAAGCCGTATTTTATGGAAGTGTCATTCGTTTCACTGTCAATCCTTACGCGGACATAGCCTGTAGGCCTGGTTGTAACATCTTCGTTTTCAAGGGCGGCATTTACGCTGCCGTCAGCATTTGCTTCTTTTGCCCCCCAGCCGTGGCTGTAACGTTCCACACGTATTACAGGAGTTGCAGTTTTATTTGTCCAGAAGGTAAATTCCCCTGCTTCAATTCCGCCAAACAAGTTTCCGGCAGAGTCCTGCAAAATGCCTGAATCAAGCAAAACTTCATATTCGCGGCCATCCACAAAAAGCGAAGAAGGCACTGTGATGGTCAAAGTTTTATTGTCAGCAGAAAGACTTACATCCGAAGAAGTCACATCAATTACAGTCTGGTGGTAGTTGATGCTTTCAAGGGCTGAACGCAACTGTCCAACAGTTCCATCCGCTGCATGTGGGTCAAGGTCAAATTGCAAAAGGTATTTTGTGCTTGTGTCAGAAACAATGCCACCAGCCGTCTCGTCATCAGCTAAAATAATGCCGTGTGTCGTTTTTACGTATGGTCCCAGGGCCATGCCTGTCGTATCCGAAAGGCTGCTTTCCCCTGTCGAAGTACCAATCATCGCAAGCTTTGCCCAGTCTTCCATTTCGCTGTAGAGGGAAGAAAATTCGTCACTCGTTAAAACAATTGGAATGGCCCAAGGTTTGTCTGCACTTGATTTTCTGCGGATTGTGATGTTGCCGCTTTCCTTATAAACCGCCTCTGAAAATTCCAAAGAAATTTCTGTAGATCCGCTTTCAAGTGAGTAAGAATTTTTTTCCGGACTGAAAGCCACTACCGTAGGAAGAACTGCGTCAATGTAAATGACAGAATCTTTTGCAAGAACTTCTTCGCTGTCCTTTAATGAAAGATTTCCTTCACTCAAGGCGCTTCCGTCACAAGTAATGCCTGCCCCGTTCAAAGTGATTTTACTGTCACTTGAAACTTTTTCCCCGTCAGCGGTGTAGGCGTTTGCAGGAACAGTGTATGTAAATTTCAAAGTGTCTCCGCCTGAACCGGAAACGTATTGGGCGTACTGGTTTGCTGCAAGGCCCTGGATGTTTGTAAGAAGAATTTTAGGGCTGCCTGTAACCTTTACGCTTGTGGCAAATTGAGCAAACAGGGTAAGGGTATCTCCTTCAGATAAAATTATTCCATTTTTCATTTCAGAATAAATTTTTTCCAGCTGAGGAATGGCAGCAGTTTTTACGGTTTTAGTCAAAGTATTTTCGTTTCCAAAAATATCCCTAGCCTTAACCGTAAGGGTATATGTGTAATCAACTTTTACATTTTCAATAACAATCTGGCCATTTTTAATTTCAAGTTCGCTAGTGTCCCCAGCAGAAGTTTTTAAACTTGCGCTTGTGCTGGAAACAGAAATTCCCTTGGTCCCAGAAACAGAAATTTCTGTGTAGAAAGTTGACAGCTTGTTTCCAACATTCGTTATGTCATCAAAGTTCTTTTTTGTTGAATCAAGATCTGTCCAGTAAGTCAAAGAAATTTCAGGTAAATCAGTGTAGGAACCCAAACGGAAAGTTTTAAAAGTTTCGTTTGAATCCGAATCTTTTGCATACAAAACAAAAGTTTTTGTTGTGTTTTCAAGGCTGCCATTTACATAAAAATCTTTTGTAATGTCAAAAGTCTTAGAGAAAGTCATTTTTTTGTAAGACTTTTTGTTTACAACAGCCTCGCTTGTCCCTTCTACAGAAAGTCGGTAAATCCTACTGCCGCTTGCAGAGTCAGTGTAAGACCCGCCCTCTGTAATAGAAGAAAACTTTTTCGAAATAAGATTTTCAGCCTCTTCAATTTGGGCAGAAGAAAGGCTGCTGCCCGGAATCCATGCAATGGCAATGTCAGACAAAGCCTTGTTGTCAAGGGCATAAGCTTGGACTGTAAAAGATTTGCCGTCTGTAAGACTAGGAGTTGTGTTTTCTTCAGGACTTGAAAGAAAAAGAACCGGATCGTCATCACTTGTAACAGTTACCGGGCAGCTCTTGTAAGCAAAAACGCCTGTACTTGAATCATCCTTTTTATCCTTTGCCGCACACACAAAGTAGAAGGCCCCAGAATCCGATGGTCCTTCAACCGTAGGTGCATAATCCGAAGTGCCGGAAAGAGTCGTTTTTGTAAAAGCAGAATCTTTTAAACTTTCAAAAGCAGCAGCAATAGAATCATCATTTTCGCTAAGGGCAGCTTCCCAAATTTCTTTTTCAATTAGACCGCTGTAAATTTCTTCAAGACCATCATCATCAAAGAAAACAGGATGGAATTGAGAATTTTTTGCAGTTACAATTTTTCCCTCTGTTTCGCCCAATTCAATTTTTGGCAAATCACTTTCCGGGTACCAGACAAAATATCCCTTTGAAAAAACACAAGAATTTCTAGCCGCATCCTCAACTGTCAAAACAGGTTTTAAATAGTGGACCCCCTTTTCCAAAGCACTGTTTGCTGCCACAAGAGCATCGTGGGTCACAGTAAATTCCGCAGAATAAGGGGAAGTTGCCTGGTCATAAGAAATGTCAGAAAGAATGGCATCATTGTTTTCATCAACAATCGTGACTTTTGCAGTAGCCAGGCGGTAGTTGTCTTTTATTTCAGAAACAAGTGTGATCTTTTCATTTTGAAGCTTGTATTTATTGGAAGAAGAATTTTCCCCTTTTACCACCTCTTCCAAATCAGAAATTTCAGAAAGTGAAATAGGAATAGAATTATTTCTTCTTAAGTAAAAACTCTTTACGTCAGGATCTTCAGAATCAACAATCAGCGTCAAATATGCAACTGAATTTTCAGATTCATTTTTTGACTTGTCATAAGCCTGGGCCGAAAGTTGAATTTCCGCATTTTGGTCAAAGTGCAAACTGCATGACCATGACAGGCCGTCTTCGCTAAGAGTCGCCTTTTGACTGTAAGAAGCACCGTCAATAGTGTAGCTTAAAAGGACTTCAGTAACCTCTTTGTTGTCAGAACAAGTGCCCGAAATTACCGCGTCATAGCCAATGTAATTCATGTTTGTGTGACTCGTAATCGCAATTACCGGAGCCTCCAGGTCAACCTTTTCGCCCAAACCGGCATCGCCACACGAAAGAAAAGCCAGCGCCAAAGCCCAGTTCAGCGCCAAAAATGAGAAGATTCCTTTGTTTTTCATAACTTTTTTCTTCATCCCTTTTTGCTAAAAATAAAACATTTTTTCAGATTCAAATTGAGTTTTTTTCTTTGGGCGTATCCCTCCGTTCGCTTCGCTCACTACGGGTCGGGCCCGCCGGGGTTGCGCTTTGCTCCAATGTTTTTTTTGCAGGCAAAAAAACATCGCCTTTCGGCGCCCCTATGGTCCCTTACGCTCTTTTAGAAAAGTCCTTTCTCCAAAAGAAAAAGTCACTCAAAACACATCATGTCAAAAATCAACTATCATTAAGACTGTTTGGCAGCCCCAAAAACAGCAATTTTAAAGACACTTTTACCCTTAATTTTCTCTCTAATATCTCTATTTTGCAAGCAAAAAATGCTGATTCCACAGATTTTTTTTAAGGATTTTTTTCAGGAAAAAGGCTTTTTCTTCAAAAGAAAAAAAATGTGCAAAATCTTATTCTGTCTTGAAAATGAAAGAATAATTTAGTACATTTTTAGAATGTTTTAACTGGCGGCGGCAGAAATTTTCTGTTAAACTTATGCCACAGTAAAATCTTTATGGAGGATTTTTATGGATAAAGAACAGGTAAAGGAATCTCTCAAACAGTTTTTCATTGACAATCTTGGAATTGATGCAAGCATCTTAAAGTATGATTCTGAATTGTTTGGTGACGAAATTGGTCTTGATTCTGTAGATTCACTTGAAATTATTTCTTTCGTAGACGGTGAATACGAAGTTTCAATGACTGGTGTTGCAAAGGAAAACTTCAAGAGCATTGATACAATCGCTGATTATATCGTTGCAAACAAAAAATAATCCTAATGCTTAAACGGTGGTTAAAATCAGTTAAAATTGACTGCTTTAGCCACCGTGTTTTTTTAGCTGGCCTCTAAAAATTACAGTTTTTAGAGGTTACTTTATCTTTAAATTTCTAATTTTGCAAAGAAAATCATTTTATAAGGAAAGAATTATGACAGATGACAAGAATCGTTGCCTGGTTACAGGTTTGGGCGTAATTTGTGCTATTGGTAATAATGTTGAAGAAACATGGAAAAATGCTTTGAATTCAGTTTCTGGAATTCACAAGACAACTTCTGTTGACACAAAAGACTGCTATGCAGATCTGGCCGCTGAAGTTTCATGTGATAATCTGGATGAAAATATTGAAAATCCTGACGAAAAGGACAGGGCTACTAAGTTTTGCATCAGGGCTGCTAAAGAAGCTTTAAAGGATGCAGGTCTTACAAAGTTTAACGATGATCCTCGTGTCAGCGTAATTATGGGCAGCTGCGTAGGTGGCGTGGCAAGCATAGAAAAGTACTATAATGACGGCCAAAAGGATGTCAGCCAGATTGCAAAAATGCCAATTGGTGCCATTGCTTCAAATGTTGCAGAAGAAACAGGGGCTGCCGGCCTTGTAACAAATATTGGTAATGCCTGTGCTGCAGGTACAATGTCCATTTCTGTTGCCTGCGACCTTATTCGTGCGGGCAAGGCTGACGTAGTAATTGCCGGAGGAGCAGATTCTTTTGCTTCTGTTCCATACTCTGGATTTTTGGCCCTGCACGCTTTGGATGAAAACGGCTGTTCACCTTTTAACCACTGCCACGGTATTACTTTGGGCGAAGGTTCGGGTGTTGTAATTGTAGAATCTTATGAACATGCCAAAGCACGTGGAGCAAAGTCTTACTGCGAAGTTTTAGGCGGCGCCGTTACCCAGGATGCCCACCACATTACGGCTCCTCGCGAAGATGGTCTTTGCCAGATTGAAGCTATTGAAAGGGCCATCAAGAAGTCAGGCATTAAAAAATCAGACATTGGCTATGTAAATGCCCACGGAACAGGTACTGGTAAAAATGACGGTGCAGAATTCCTTTCTTTACATGCTGTTTTTGACAAAGAAAATCCTACTGTTTCGGCTTCTTCTACAAAGGCTTTGACAGGTCACTGTCTGGGGGCTGCTGGTTCCATAGAAGCAGTTTTTTCAATTAAGGCTTTAACAGAGAATACTGTTTTGCCAACCCTGGGCTTTTCTGAAGAAGACAAAGTGGCTCTTAAGGAAAAGGCCGGCACTTTGGACTTTGCACAAAACGTGCCTCACGCAAAGGAATTGACTGCTGTAATGAGCAACAACTTTGCCTTTGGCGGTACAGATGCAAGTATCATTTATTCAAAAATCCCTGGTGACGTTTCCAGCCAGAGTGCAAAAGACAAGGCTGTCTGCGTAACAGGTTTTGGTATTGTAAGTCCTTTGGGTAACACAAAAGAAGCATACATTGAAGCTGTAAAAAATAATGTTAAAGTTAGCGAAGCAAACCTTCATTCTTCTGTTGGTCTGGATGACTACAATGCTAACGGCCTTAAAATGGCATTTACCCGTAAGCTGGACAACATGAGTCAGCTGATGGCTGTTTCTGGCGTTCAGGCTTTAAAGGATGCAGGCATTACTGTTGGCCCTGAAAACGAAAAAGATATTGGTATTATAATTGGTACTTCTGAAGGTGCCTTGGGCCCTACTTATGAATTCCAGGAATTGATTTCCAAGGAAGGCAATGCAAAGGGATCTGCCTTTAAGTTCCCTCACACTGTTTATAATGCAGCCGGCGGTTATCTTTCTATTACTACTGGTGTTAAGGGCTACGGGGCTACTGTTACCCAGGGACCTTCTTCTGGTCTTACAAGCATTGCTTACGGTCTTAACCTTTTGCGCGACGGCCAGGAAAAGGTGATTATGGCTGCCGGTCTGGATGAAAATACAGAAGTTCTTACTGACCTTTACAAAAAAATGGGTTACCTTGCAGACAAGGCTGTTGGCCCTTACGACGAAGCTGACGGTTTTGTTATGTCTGACGGTGCTGTTTCCATGATGATGGAAGAAGAAGATTATGCTAAGGCCCGCGGTGGAAAAATTTA
The DNA here is from genome assembly GCA_963605975.1 of Desulfovibrionaceae bacterium. Classification (GTDB taxonomy): domain Bacteria; phylum Spirochaetota; class Spirochaetia; order Treponematales; family Treponemataceae; genus Treponema_D. The sequence goes on from CAVCWN010000306.1 coordinate 19,294, forward strand.
CTGCCACGTGCTGGGTTATGGAAACGGACGAAAAAATGTAAAATTCGGAAAACTTGAATCTTCTGGATCTGCCTTGGATGCTGCCATCAAGGATGCTCTTAAGGATGCAAATACCAGTCCTGATGAAATTACTGCCATTTTTGGTTTTGCTGATGGATGTAAGGCTGTTGATGACATTGAAATTTCTTCTTACAAGAATGTCTTTGGCGAAAAATTTGCTTCCATTCCTTTAGTAGAGGTTAAGGAAAGATGTGGTGAAGGAAGGGCTGCTTCTGCTACTTTGCAGGCTTCTCATGCGGCTATGATGCTGGGTGGTCTTATTGAAAGTGATATGGCTTACCGTTTTGCAGCAGATGGTCTTAAAAGAGAAAAGCTTTCTTCTTCAGATTTGGGTAAAGTTCTTGTTACTTCATTTTCTAGCGGCGGCTCTTATGTGGCTGTTGTCCTGGGAAAATAAGGTAAGGTCTTTTAGGAGATAATTATTTTGTTTTTTTATTTGCCTTAGGGATTGTAGTGGTGGGCCAGGCTTGAAGCGTCAGCTTCATGACTGGACCAAAGAAAGGCGCTAGCCTTTCTTCGGAGGCGAAAGCCGTAGCCACGGAAAGCCCGGCCTGGAGTGCGGACAGCACGGAAGGCAAGGCCCATAAAAAAATTTTGAGAGGTTTTAAATGAAAGTTGCAATTGTTACTGGTTCTTCAAAGGGAATTGGAAAGGCTTGTGCCTTGAAGCTGGCAAAAGATGGCTACACTGTGGTTATAAATTATTCAAATTCTGATGAGGCGGCTCAAAAGGTTTTGGACCAGGTGAAAGCTGATGGCGGCGATGGAATGCTTTACAAGGCTGATGTTTCGGATTTGGAGCAGGTAAAGAAAATGTTCCGCGATGTGGCTAAGGCTTACGGCCAGATTGATGTTCTGGTAAATAATGCCGGCATTGTGCGCGATGAATATTTGCTGATGTTAAAGAAAGAAACAATGGACAAGTGTTTTGACTTAAACATTAAGGGCTATGTTTACTGTGCTCAGCAGGCTGCTCTTAAGATGTTTAAGAAGGGCGGTGCCATTATTAATATGTCTTCTGTTTCTTCAAAGATGGCTTTGGCCGGCCAGGCTGTTTATTCGGCTACGAAGGGGGCTGTGAATTCTTTGACTCAGACTTTGGCAAAGGAATTGGCCCAGTACAAGATTCGTGTAAATGCTGTGGCTCCTGGTTTCATTGCTACTGAAATGATTAATGATATTCCTCAGGAAAAGATGGATGAATATCTTAAGGAAATTCCTGCAAAAAGACTGGGTACTGGCGAAGATGTTGCTAATGTTGTTTCGGCTTTGGCATCAGATGCTTTTTCTTATGTTACCGGTCAGGTGATTGTTATTGATGGAGGTCTTTCTTTATGACCATGAATATTTACGAAATTTCTGAAAAAATTGCCCAGCGTCCTCCTTTCCAGATGATTGAAAAGGTTATTGACTTGGTTCCTAATGAAAGTGCTGTGGGCATTAAAAATGTCAGCGTTAATGAACCTTACTTCATGGGACATTTTCCTGGCACCCCGATTATGCCTGGCGTTTTGATTGTGGAATCTTGTGCTCAGTTGTGTTCACTTGTTATAGAAAAAAAGAAGGAAGACTTGGATGACAAGCTTTATGTTCTTTTAAAGGTGGACGGATTTAAGTTTGTTAAACCGGTTATTCCTGGTGACCGCCTTGAAATTACTGTTACAAAGACAAAGGGCGGTGGCGTTCTTGTGGGATTTAACTGCATTGTAAAGGTTGACGGCACGGTTTACGCTAAGGGCGATTTGACTTTTACTACTATTCCTAAGGATTCTTTGGGGAAGTAGGGATTTTGGGTTGCGAGAGGTTTGTTTCGTAAAGTGTGGCGCTTTGGTTTGCGAGATGCGTTTTTCGTAAACAGGTGGCGCTTTGTTTGCGAAATGTTTGTTTCGTAAAGAGGGGCGCTTTGG
>CAVCWN010000307.1:0-4297 GCA_963605975.1 Desulfovibrionaceae bacterium
GGTCTGTAGTGCCTTCTACTTTAAAATTCCAGGACGGCACTCCTGTAAAGCAGGACTGGAACCGCCTTATGACTACTTTGTTTAACGGGGCGTCAAATATTGCCCAGAGGGGAGGTCTTGCTGCCCTTGACGAAGAAGGTCTTAAGGAAACAAAGGACCTGGTTGATTTTTACCTGGAAAATGCCCGCATAATGGAAGAAACTTTGCGGTCTGACAATTTTAAAAAGGCTGGGGTAAAGGTTTACTACACTGGTGATTCTCCATATTTGTGGGTTTACTTTCCTGGAATGAAAAGCTGGGATGTTTTTGACCGCATTTTGGATGAATGTCACGTGGTTGTGACTCCTGGTTCGGGATTTGGACCTGCTGGAGAAGGTTACATTCGTTTTTCATGCTTTGGTCACAGGAAGGATATTCTTGAAGCATGTAAAAGGCTTTCAAAATTCACCCTCTAGTTTTTTGTATAGGAAAATTGATTTTTTTAAGATTTTTTTTCCTGTACTTTGGGATTTTGTTCTTATCTGGAGATTTTTGATATTTTTATTGAAAATTTCGGTTTAAAATGAGCATTTTTTATTCTTTAAACTTGACTATTGTTGTTAAGAGGTTAAAATATATTCTATGAGTGATTATCTTGACGCAAACAATGAGGAATTATTAAAAGATTTCTTCTCTGAGGCTGAACAGCAGGTTGAAAGCCTTGAAAGCAATATCCTTGTTATAGAAAATGACCCCTCGAATCATGATGCTATTGATGAAATTTTCAGGGCAGCCCATACCTTAAAGGGTGGTTCTGCAACTGTTGAAATGACAGAATTAGCTTCCTTTTGTCATGATGTTGAAGATTTACTGGATGCAATTCGCAGTGGCACCGTTAGTGTAAGCGAAGAAATTGTTGATGTTCTTCTTAATGCCATTGATACCATAAAACTTATGCTGGAAGCTCGATCTTCCGGTTCTGTTTACCAGGAAGACGTTTCTTCTATCGTTGCAAAAATAGAATCCTTTATTCCTAAAAAAGGTGAATCTAAAAAGGCTGCTAGTAAGCCTGGTACGGGGCCAACAAAGCCTGCTGCAAAAGCGCCTGCTGCTGCTCCTGCAAGTCCAACTTCAGCTCCTGCCACAACAGAAATTCCTCCTTTGCCTTCTCTTTCAGAAGATGAATATGAGGAACTTAAAGAGGCTACAGAAGAAGGTTGCAAGCTTTGGACTGTAAATGTTGTCTTTGATGAATCAAATTTGATGAACAGCGTTGGTGGCATTCAGGTTTTTGCTTCCCTTAAAAATGTAGGTTCAGTTCTTAAAACTGTTCCGGATTTTGAAGAATTGTATGGGGATGAATTCCACTATCAGGTTGTATATTACATTTCTACCAGCAATGACCAGGATGTTTTGGAAGACGCTTCTTTTCTGGATGATGTAACTTTGGCAACAGATGCCCGCCTGGTAACAGATGAAAATTATGCTTCTCCTGCCGCTGGTGCTAGTGCTGGTGGTGCTACAGAAAGTCAGGCTGTTGAAGAAGATGAAGATGCAGACACTACAGACTTGGCTGCGGCTCCTGCTTCTCAAGTTGCAGAAAAAGATGAAAGTCATGAGGCCCAGGAAGCTCATGCTGAAAAGAAGGCTGCTCCTGCCCACGTAAATACACAGACTGGTTCCATTTTGCGTGTTGATTCTAAGCGCGTAGACAACCTCATGAATCTTGTTTCGGAAACAGTTATTACAAAGGCTGCCTTTAACCAGAATGGTCTTAAGATGGCAGATTTGCAGGTTAATTTGCAAAATCTTAATTCTACTTTCAAAGAAAAGCAGCATCACATGATGGAAGAAATTCCAAAGTACCTGGAAATGGTAAAAAATGGTGTTTCTGCAAAAGAAATCCGTTCAAAAATAAATGAAGAATTTTCTTCTATGGGCAGCTGGTTTGACGGTTTTGAAAACGAGTTTAAAGTTTCCTCTTCAAAGTACCGTTCAATCACCCAGAATTTGGGCCGCATTTCAAGCGAATTGCAGGAAGGGGTAATGAAAATCCGCATGGTTCCGATCGGAACTGTTTTCAACCGCTTTCCTCGTGTTGTCCGCGATTTGAGCCGTGAACTGGGCCGCAGTGTAGAACTCATCATTGAAGGTGAAGACACAGAACTGGACAAGACTGTAGTTGATGATCTTCTTGATCCAATCATGCACTGTGTAAGAAATTCTGTGGACCACGGCATTGAAGATCCTGCAGTTCGTAAGGCTGCCGGCAAAAATGAAACTGGTCGTTTGTGGCTGAAGGCTGCTAATGAAGGCAACCAAATTGTAATTGATATTATTGATGATGGTGCCGGTATTAATGTTGAAAAAGTAAAGGAAAAAGCTGTTAAAAAAGGCCTTATTTCTCCAAATAAAAAGCTTAACAATCAGGAAGCTTATGACCTTATTTTCATGCCAGGCTTTTCTACTAGCGACAAGATTTCTAACGTTTCCGGACGCGGTGTAGGTCTTGATGTAGTAAAGACTATGGTAGAAAAACTTAAGGGTACCATTTCGGTAACTTCTGAAAAGGGTAAGGGTTCAAGATTCTCTATCCGTCTGCCTCTTACTCTGGCAATTATTCAGGGCCTTTTGGTTCGTGTTGGCAAAGAAGTTTACTCTATTCCTATTGCGAGTGTTATTGAATCTCAGCGCGTAAAGAAATCTTCAATCAACACAATTGATAACTATGAAGTTTTGAATGTGCGAAATGAAGTTATTTCAATCCTCCGCCTGAACAGGCTCTTTAACATAAAGACTGTAGACGAAAGTGAATATTGCTTTATTGTAATTGTTGGTTCTCAGGAAAAGAAACTGGGGGTTATGGTTGATGCTCTTATTGGTGAAGAGGATGTTGTAATTAAGTCTCTGCGCGATCAGTTTACAAATTCTCCTGGTATTGCAGGTGCTTCAATCCTTGGTGATGGCTCTGTTTCCCTGATTATTGATGTAAGTCAGCTTCTTGAACTGGGAGTTAGACAGGAACTTAGCGCCCAGCAGCAGCGTGAAGAGGAAGCAGTAAAAACTTCTTCTTACGCAAGAATCTAAGGCAGACTTGAGGTTAGACTATGGCTACGATTAACGAAAGATTGAATCTTCTTTCAAGCACTACACAGATGGCAGACAGAGGCCCTCTTACGATGCGCGATTTGGAAGAGCAAAAGCGAAAAACTACTAATGTTGACTATAAAATGGTAACCTTCAGCCTTGCTGGTAAAGATTACGGGATTGACATTATGAAGGTTAAGGAAAGGGCAAAGGCCAGCGCTTTTACCTATGTTCCTAACACACTGCCTTTTGTAAGGGGTGTTTACAACCTTCGTGGTGAAATTATTCCTGTTGTGGATTTGCGCCTCTTTTTTAACATTGAAGTAGAAGACCAGGGCGATGATGTTGTAGAAAACATGCTCATTGTTAATATAGGTGAGCAGATTTATGGGGTTGTAGTTGATTCCATCGATAAAGTTGTCGGTGTTCAGAGTTCTACAATCCAGCCGCCTCATCCTCTTTTTGGTGACATAAACATCAAATACATTTATGGTGTTGTAGAGGCAGAAAACAGGCTTTACATTCTTCTTGATATTGAAAAAATCTTTGGCGTTAAGAGTGCGGAAGAAGAAAAGAGAATTCAGGAAGAAGTTAAGGAACAGATGAAGTTGAGGCAGGAAGCAGCAATTGAAGTGGCTGTTAAGGAACAGCATAAGATTGCTCCGGCTCCGACATTTAATTCTTCAGAAGAAGCTCCTGCCCAGACAAATGCAACTAATGTTGTTCAGCAGGAAATTCAGAAAAAAGAAGTTGATCTTAACTTTATTGCGGCTTCACTTTTGAGTTTAAAGAAATTCGTTTTGAATTCTGTAAATGAAGAATGGGCCAGAAAACGCTATGCTGAATGGGCGGAAGAAAGGGGTGAAAAAAATACCCAGCTTTCCAGCCAAGCAGATGCTGACGAATTCCTTAAGACCTTCTATTCTAAGTGCAACGGTACATGGTGGACAGAAGAATATGCTCAGATTGTAGAGGCAGCTCTTCCGGAAAATACTGCAAAAAATATTGTTGTGTGGAATTTGGGCTGCGGTAAGGGATATGAATCTTATTCACTTGCCTGCATTTTGAAGGCCCGCTATCCAAAAGCCCACATTCGTATTTATGCCCATGATGTGGATTTGCTGGCTGTTTCAAATGCGCCTTTGCTTACTGTTCCAGAAGATGTGGCTGAAGGCTGGTTTGCTCCTTATTTGTCAAAGACAGTTTCCGGAGAATATACTTTCTCTAAGGA
>CAVCWN010000308.1:0-2544 GCA_963605975.1 Desulfovibrionaceae bacterium
TTAGGCCTTATTTCTTTTACATTTTTTTCTTGCCCAGAAGGAATTCCTTCTCCAACAATTGCTTACATAGAAGTTTTGGACAGTGATGATAATCCCCTTTATGATTGTTCCTTTTCTGCAAAATACAAAGATGAAGATTTTACAGATGCAAAAGTTAGATTCATAGAATATAGTGATGAAGAATTTAATGAAAAATGTTCAAAAGAGGGGCTTGATCATATTAAGGGATTTAAAATTGGAAAGACATTTTACGAAATTTATGATTCAAAATATTCAAAACTTATTTTGAAAAATGGTATGGAAAATGTTTTTAAGGATACGTCAGTAACTGTAAAAAAAGATGGCTATAAAGAAGTGACTGTTTGTCTTACTAATTCAGGGGTTTTTAGAACGACTGTTGTTTTAGAGATACCTTTCGAATTTTAAGTCTTTGAAATACAAAGACTTAAAATGTCGCTTTTTCAAAGTTGCCTCTAAAAATTGCAATTTTTAGAGGCTCCCTTTAGAAAAAGAAAGCCAATAAATATTTTTTTATGGCAGGACTGTCTTTCTCTTTTTTTCAGGGACGCTTGCCGGCGCTATAGCAATGGGGCTGGCTTGCCGGCCCCAGTCCGAAGGACCGCGCGCAGCAAGTTGCGGTAGTGCCGTTAGGAAAGGAGCTTAGCCATAAAAAGAAAAAATACCCTTCCTTGAAGTTCTGTCCTTTTTGCCTTATATTTTGCCTATGACTTACACAGATTTAGAAATGCCAAAAGCTGGTGACCGTGTGGTGGTTGGGCTTTCCGGTGGCGTTGATTCTACTTCAACGGCGCTGATGTTAAAGGAAAGGGGCTGCCTGGTTACTGGTGTGACTATGGCTTTGTACAATAATGATTTGCCTGTATTGCCAGAAAGTCTTGCTTTAAAAGACAGCTGCTACGGGCCTGGTGAAGTGACTGATATTGAAGAATGCCGTTCTTTTTGTAAGGAAAATGATATTCCTTATTATGTTATTGATGTCCGCCAGGCTTACCAGAAACAGGTCCTAGATTATTTTAAAAATGAATATCGGTCTGGCAGGACTCCTAACCCCTGCATACGCTGTAACCGCTTTATAAAATTCGGTGCCCTGCTTTCGGGAATTGAGTCTATGGGCCTGGAATATGATTATTTTTGTACCGGCCATTATGCAAAACTTGTCCGCCCGGATGAAGCTATAAAAAATCTTTACGGGGAAAATGCCAGCGGGGATGAAAGGGGGCTTTCAAGGCCTCCACTTTTGCATGTGGCAATGGATTTGACTAAGGATCAGGCTTATTTTCTTTACAGGATTCCTTCTTCTGTTTTGGAAAAAGTCCGCTTTCCTTTAAGTTCTATGGCAAAAAAAGATGTTTTTGAATATGCCCGCTCTAAGGCTTTAAAGGCTGCTGCCAGGGAAGAAAGTCAGGATTTTATTCCGGATGAATATCTTGATGAAATTTTTAAAGACAGGCCTTCTGTTCCTGGGGATATAATTGATTTGGACGGAAAGCTTCTGGGCCGCCACCGGGGAATTGAACACTACACGATTGGCCAGCGCCGGGGTCTGGGGGTAAGTTCTTCACAGCCTTTGTATGTGGCAGAAATTGACAGCAAAAAAAATCTGATTGTTTTGGGAAAGGACAGCGATTTGCTTTGTTCAGGCCTTATTTGTGATGATATGGTATGGCCCGGTGACTATGAAGCAAATGTTCCTTTTAATGCCAAGGTAAAAATAAGACTTGCTTCAAAGCCGGTGGATGCCAGAATCGAACCTTTTACAGAAAAATGTGACGGCGAAGATTTTACCGGAAATGCCTACAAGGTTACTTTTGCCCAGGCCCAAAGGGCTGTTGCTCCAGGCCAGTCTGTTGTTTTTTACATGGACGGTGTAACCTTGGGCGGCGGGATTATTAAAAAGGCGATTAAGGTTTGTTAGGGAAGAGGGGGTGTAAAAAAAAACACCCTCTATGCCGAAAACTCAAAAAGGTTATTTTTCTTTTTTACTTTTTGGATTTTCTTTTTTACTTTTCATCTTACTTTCTTTTTGTGTTTTGTTTTCTGTTTTGTTATCACCTTCAAGTTTTTCCCACATTGACTTTGTGAAATAAGCCGCAGGCTCAACATAAGTTATTTTAGCCATATTCAACCTCCTTTTGTTTTAGGGTATCTCTAAAAAATCATTTTCAATGTTTTTTTAGAGATACCTCTCGAATTTTAAGTCTTTGAAATACAAAGACTTAAAATGTCGCGTTTTCAGAGTTGCCTCTAAAAATTGCAATTTTTAGAGGCTTCCTTTAGTATATATGGCATTTTTTTTTAAATCAATTTTTTTGAGAGGGCTTGTGTGTAATGTTTTTTTTGCATTATAGGGGTGGTTGTTTACGAAAGAGGTGGCTGTTTACGAAACAAGTGCCAGTTCACAAAACAAGCACTGCTTTACGAAAGAGGTGGCTGTTTTGCGAAAGAGGTGCTGGTTTACGAAACAAGCACTGTTTTACGAAAGATGTGGCTGTTTAGGAAACAAGTGCTGCTTTACGAAAGAGG
>CAVCWN010000309.1:0-2800 GCA_963605975.1 Desulfovibrionaceae bacterium
GTATTTGCAACAAGCACGAATGTGCGCCGTTTCTAGCAAGGCTGAAAGGGCCGTTAACGTCAGGCGGGATGCTTCAAAAAAGAAAAAAATAAAATAAAATTTTCTTGATTTTTTGGAAAAGAGTGTTACAATTGGGTTAGTTAAATTTACTTAAAAAAAATAAATAAAACTTAACTAAAGAAAAGTAAATTTTTTATAACTTTTTTACAATTATCAACAGGAGGAAATTATGAAAAAGGTTGGAATGATTGCAATGGCTGCTTCTATGATTTTTGCGGCTAATGCTTTTGCAAGGGATGTAAATGCTGATGCTGCTGCCCAGGCTGCTGGAAAGGATGCTGTAGAAGAAAGCGCTTACATGGATTTTTCTAGTGCAGAAATTGGCGGTTGGGCTAAGGATGGTAACAAAAAATATGTTTACCAGAATGACCACTATGCTAAGTTGCAGTCAAACAGTGGATCTGAATGTACAAAGTATGCTTCTTTGGTAGACACTGGCGACGGGGACAAGGCTCTTTCTTTGGATTTGCCTAATTCTGCAACTACTTTGCTTGTAAACTATTCAGATCAGGCTTCTTCTATGAAGAATTTGGAAAATGCTGTTATTAAAGTAAGAGTTTACATTCCAGAAGACATGGTAAAAGATGGTCTTGATAAATATGCAACAATCAAATTTATTTTACGCGACTTTAACTGGGGCATTCCAGCACTCAAGGGTTCTATCGATGGTCTTACTGTAAAGGACATTGGAGCTGGCTGGCAGACTCTTACTTTGGACTGCGCTAATCTTACATACGAATTTGGAAATGCAAAAGACAAGTTCACTTTTGGCAACAAGGGTGTTCTTAAAAAGTCATCTTCATTCGATATTGTTTTCAACATTCCAAAAGCTGGCGATTCAAAAGAAACAATTTTGATTGACTACATTTCTATTGAAGGTCTTAAATAAGACTGATTTTTGAATATTGATTTTTGGGCGGCTGATTAATAGTAAATGATTAAGGGCGGCCGCTAAAAGAAAATCCAGTTCCTGTAAAGGGAGTTTCTAAAAATTGCAATTTTTAGAGATACCCTAAAATATGGAGCTGGATTTTTTTTTATTTTGATTTGATTTTCCTGATTGCAGAAAGATTTTATCTTCTTCCAAAGGCTTCAAGGTTTGCAAGTCCCCTTTTAAATTGAGGAATTCTAGCACAGGCTGTGGTGTCCAAGGGGCTTCTTTCTCCGCGCTTTAAGAAGTGGTAGGCAACTCCGGCAATCATGGCGCCGTTGTCTCCGCAGAGTTTTAATGGCGGGAAAATGCATGTGAGTTCCTTGTGTTCTGCCAGCATTGATCTTAATCTGGAATTTGCGGCTACACCTCCGCCTGCAACAACGGTTGTAAGGCCTGTGTCTTCCACGGCACGAAGAAGGCGGCTGACTAATGTTTTACATGCTGTTTCCTGGAAGGATGCAACGATGTTTTCTTTTGTGTTTTCAAAACCCTTGTTTAAAAACATGTCTGCCTGATGGATGACCGCAGTTTTTAGTCCGCTGAAAGAAAGGTCATAGCGGTGGTCACCTTTTTCCAGTTTTGGAAGTGGGAAGTTGTAGGCTTTTGGATTTCCGCTCTGGGACATTTTGTCAATGATCACGCCTCCCGGGTAGCCTAGGTCGTAGTATTTGGCCACTTTGTCAAAGGCTTCTCCTACGCTGTCATCGATTGTGGTACCAAGAATTTCAAACTGATCAAAATCCGTAACTTTCGCAATGATGCTGTGACCGCCAGAAACCAAAAGTCCTATGTAAGGATATTTTATTTCGTTTACAAGATGGGCGGCGTACATGTGGCCCAGCATGTGGTTTACGGCATAAAATGGTTTGCCGCAAGACCAGGCTAAAGTTTTTCCAAAAGTGAGTCCTACCAAAAGGGATCCCATAAGGCCAGGGCGGTTTGTTGCGGCAATAGCGTCCACTTCTTCCAAAGACAAGTCGGCTTCTTTTAAGGCCTGGCGCACTACTGGCAAAATCCATTCGGCGTGTTTGCGACTGGCAATTTCTGGCACAACACCCTTATAAATCTGATGGAAAGGGATTTGTGTTGCTACAACATTGCTTAAAATATTTTTTCCGTCTTCAACAATGGCACATGCTGTTTCATCGCAGGAGCTTTCAATTCCTAAAACCTTCATTTCAATTTCCTTCTATTTTGACTGCTTTAAAAATCCACAAAAATTTTTTAAAGCTTTTTTACTTGATTTGAGATGGGGTAGAAAAAGTGTACCCCTTCGCCCTTAAGTAGGGTTCCATATCCCTGAGTAAATCCGGCAAAATGTTTACAGATTTATCTACGTGACCAATCATTATAGCTTTTCCCTTTTTATTTGCAATATCAAGACCACGGTAAATTTGAAAAAGCATTTCATCGCGGTCAACAATATCATCAATAAAAACATCTCTTTCCTTTATGGTGACCCCCAGATTCATGGCAGCCTGAGGGGCTTGTGTTTTAGAAGTGGTCCTTGAATCCAGAAAATAAATTCCTTTTTCTTTTGCCACTGTCAAAACTGCGCTTATATAAGAAAGATTTTCTGTAATCAGGGAACCTTCGTGATTGTTGAGGCCCTTAACATTTGGCCCCAGTTCTTCAAGATTTTCTTTGACCAGGGCAGCTATTTCTGCATCTGTCATGCCGGGCTTGATGGCAGCAGGACCTGGATTCAAGTTTAAATTTCCGGCCTGCATGGGCTGGTGAAGAATAAGTTCCTTGTTGTTTGACCTGACCACATACGCAGCCTCTTTTGAATGAGACAGCTTTGGC
>CAVCWN010000310.1:0-5453 GCA_963605975.1 Desulfovibrionaceae bacterium
GTTTACGCGTTTATACAAATCATGATCCACATCCAAAACGTAAGCCAAACCTCCACTCATTCCGGCACAAAGATTTTTTCCAGTTCGTCCCAGAATTACCGCAGTTCCGCCAGTCATATATTCAAGGCCGTGGTCACCGCAGCCTTCCACGACTACCGTCGCACCGGAATTTCTTACGCAGAAACGTTCGCCCGCAATTCCGTTTATAAAAGCCTGGCCGCTGGTCGCACCAAAAAGTGCAACGTTTCCTACAATAATATTTTCTTCAGCCTTGCCACCAAAATCTTTTGAAGGATAAAGAACCAGTTTTCCGCCACTCAAACCTTTGCCAAAAGCGTCGTTGGAATCACCTTCCAGGCGCAAAGTCAGACCTTTTGGAATAAAGGCACCAAACGACTGGCCACCACCACCCCGGCAATTTACGGTAAAAGTATCTTCTTCAAGCGTGCTGCCAAATTTTTTCTGGATTTCAGAACCAAGAATTGTTCCCACAGTTCTGTCCGTGCTTTCAACTTTAAAGGCAGACGAAGTCAAAGTGATTTTCTGGGATTTAAGTCCGCCATTTTCGCTGCCAGCCTTTTCTTCACGTTTAGTGTTTGCAGACTTTTTCACCTTGCCGCAGACTTTTTCAAATTCCGGCACAAGCTTTGTAAGGTCAACTGTCGTCTTCAATTTAAAATCATAAAGTGAACGATCATTTTTCCAGGCCTGGTTTTCGTCTGCACCTTCCGCATTTGCAAGAATCCGGCTCATATCAACACAAGCCGCCCTCTTAAATCCCTGCTTACTCTTGAGTTTGAGCAAGTCAGTTCTTCCGCACATTTCGTCCACAGAATGCAGGCCCAGTTTTGCCATAATTTCCCGCATTTCCTGGGCAATGAATTTCATAAAGTTTTCAACGTATTCAGGTTTGCCAGTAAATTTTTTGCGAAGTTCGCTGTTTTGAGTTGCAACGCCAAAAGGACAAGTGTCCAAATTGCAAACCCTCATCATGGCACAGCCCATTGTGATAAGAGGTGCCGTCGCAAATCCAAATTCTTCCGCACCCAAAAGCGAAGCAATCACAACGTCACGGCCACTCATCAGTTTACCGTCAGTTTCTATTACAACCCTGCCACGCAAGCCATTTTGAATTAAAGTCTGGTGAGTTTCTGCCAGCCCCAGTTCCCAAGGTAAACCCGCATGATGAATAGAAGAAATTGGAGCCGCCCCTGTTCCGCCGTCGTGACCAGAAATCAAAATAACCTGAGCACCGGCCTTTGCAACGCCAGCCGCAATTGTTCCAACCCCAGCCTCGCTTACCAGTTTTACAGAAATGCGGGCATCGCGGTTAGCATTTTTCAAATCGTAAATCAGCTGGGCCAAATCTTCTATTGAATAAATATCGTGATGAGGTGGAGGCGAAATCAAAGAAACGCCCGGAGTTGCATAACGCGTTGTGGCAATCCAAGGGTAAACTTTTTTGCCAGGAAGATGACCGCCCTCGCCAGGTTTTGCCCCCTGTGCCATCTTAATTTGAATTTCCTTTGCACTCAAAAGATATTCTTCCGTAACGCCAAAACGGCCGGAAGCCACCTGCTTGATTGCAGAATTGTACTCAGTTCCCAAGCGTTCCGGCTTTTCGCCACCTTCCCCGGAATTAGATTTTCCGTGCAAGTGATTCATTGCAGCTGCCATACATTTATGAGCTTCTTCCGAAATTGAACCGTAAGACATTGCCCCAGTTTTAAAACGCTGAACAATTTTTTCCACACTTTCAACTTCTTCAATCGGGATTTCCTTTCCAGCTTCAAAATTAAAATCCAGCATAGCCCGCAAAGTATGAGGGTGAGCATTCGCATCAACCAGACTTGTGTATTCTTTAAAGCGATTGTAGTCACCGTTTCGGGTAGCCTGCTGCAAGGCGATAATAGTTTCCGGCGAATACAAATGATCTTCTGCCGTAGGCCCGCGACGCAATTTGTGATTTCCAACAGAATCAAGGTGAGTGTTCACAGTCAATCCAAGCGGATCAAAAGCCTGATTGTGATGATAGTTTACATCCTCCTCAATTTCCTTAAGTCCAATTCCGCCAACGCGACTAACCGTATTTGTAAAATATTTTTCAGTCACATCTTTATCAATTCCAACCGCCTCAAAAATCTGGGCCGACTGGTAAGACTGAATCGTAGAAATTCCCATTTTTGCCGCAATTTTTACAACGCCGTTTATGATAGCCTTGTTGTAATCATCAATTGCAGTGTGATAATCCTTATCCAAAAGTTTCTGATCAATCAATTCCGCAATACATTCGTGAGCAAGATAAGGATTGATTGCACGCGCTCCATATCCCAAAAGCATTGCCGCCTGATGAACGTCCCGCATTTCTGCCGTTTCCAGAATAATTGAAATTGCAGTACGCTTTTTTGTGCGGATTAAATATTGTTCAACGGCACTTGTCGCAAGCAAAGAAGGAATTGCAACGTGGTTTTCGTCAACGCCGCGGTCACTCAAAACAATAATATTTGCCCCATTACGATATTCGCGGTCAATTTCCACAAAAACCTTATCAATTGCCGCCTCAAGCGAAGTATTTTTGTAATACAGAATTGAAACAGTCGCAACTTTAAATCCGCTTTTGTTCATGGCCTTAATTTTCATCATATCAACGCCAGTCAAAATAGGATTATTGATTTCAAGCACAGTGCAGGATTTACTTTCCGGCTCCAGCATATTTCCGTCTGACCCCAGATAAACCGTCGTGTCAGTAACAATTTTTTCCCGCAAAGAATCAATCGGAGGATTCGTAACCTGGGCAAAAAGCTGCTTAAAGTAAGAAAAAAGTGGCTGATGTTTTTCGGACATAACGGCCAGCGGAGTATCAACTCCCATAGCCCCAGTCGGTTCCATGCCATTTTTCGCCATCGGCAAAACCATCTCGTTTACATCTTCATAGTTCCAGCCAAAAGCCCTGTACATTTTGTCCCGCATTTCCTGACTATAAACCGGGATTTTGTGATTTGGAACTTTCAAATCTTTTAAGTGAACAAGATTCGTATCCAGCCATTCGCCAAAAGGATAAAGCGAAGAATAAATTTTTTTACACTCATCATCAGAAATAATTTTTTTCTGAACAGTATCAACCAAAAGGATTTTTCCCGGCATCAAACGACTTTTCTTTTCGATATTTTCTTCCGGAATATCCAGGACGCCAACTTCCGAAGACAAAATCAACATTCCGTCTTTTGTGATGTAGTAGCGGCTAGGACGCAAACCGTTTCTATCCAGCGTTGCCCCCAGCAAATCACCATCACTAAACAAAATGGCAGCCGGCCCGTCCCAAGGTTCCATCATAGTTGCCCAGTAGTGATAAAAATCCCGCTTTTCCGCTTGCATATATTCGTCGTGCTTCCAAGGTTCCGGAATACAAATCATCACAGCAAGGGGAAGTGGCATTCCGTTCATCACCAAAAATTCCAGAGTGTTGTCCAGCATTGCAGAATCTGAACCAGTCGTATCAACCGCTGGCAAAATCTTTTCCATATCTTCATCAGAAATTTTTGCAGAATGGAGCGTTTCTTCGCGGGCCAGCATCCTGTCCACATTTCCACGGATTGTATTAATTTCGCCGTTGTGGGCAATAAATCTGTTTGGGTGGGCCCGCTGCCAGCTAGGCTGAGTGTTGGTAGAAAATCGCGAATGAACAATAGCCAAAGCCGAACTATAATCCGGAGATTCCAAATCATCATAAAAAGTTCGCAGCTGACCAACCAAAAACATTCCCTTGTAAACAATCGTGCGGCTGCTCAAAGAACAAACATAAGTCCCCAGCTGAGAATGTTCAAACTGCCGACGCAAAATATAAAGCTTGCGGTCAAAATCCAAGCCCCGCTCCACATCCGATGGCCGCTCAATAAAACACTGCATAATGACCGGCATACAGTCCCGCGCTTTTTTTCCAAGCACCGCCTCGTTCACAGGAACTTTTCGCCAGCACAAAAATTTCATTCCCTCTTTAGCCGTCAAATTTTCAATCATCCGCATAGCCTTAGCCCGGGTAAAATTATCCGCCGGGAAAAAGAACATTCCAATTCCGTAGTCGCGAGGGCCTTTCAGTTCCACGCCAAGTTTTGCCGCCTGGCCCTTAAAAAAATCGTGCGAAATCTGAAGCAAAATTCCAACGCCGTCCCCTGTTTCGCCAGACGCATCTTTTCCCGCCCGGTGTTCCAGTTTTTCTACAATCGACAAAGCGTTATCAACAATTTTATGCTCCGCCTTACCATCAATATTCACAACCGCACCAATACCACAGTTGTCGTGTTCAAAAGCCGGCTCATACAATCCGCAAGATTTTTCCATCGTAACCCCCTTACGCCAAAGCGCAAAAAAAAAGACGCCCTGCACAAAGCGACAAAAATCGCAATATGCAAGACGTCATCGTCAATGATCAAATTATAGAAAAAACTTTTTCTTTATGCAACAGATTTTTTGTTTTTTATTTTTTTAATTTGGCCGTGCCCCTCCGCTTCGCTCCGGGTCGCGCTATCCGTGGCTGCGGCTTTCGCCTCCGGTATTTTTGCCTGGCAAAAATACTCGCTTCGCGACCACTACTATCGCTCACGGTCGGCTGTCCAAAAATAAATTTCCTTAAACATTTATTTTTAAAAATGCCTTGTATGCTGCATAAGCCTGTTTTAAATCTTCCTTAGCAGTAATTTCCCAAGGGGCATGCATGCTCAAAACTGAAACACCTGCATCAATAACATACATTCCATATTTTGAAGCAAGGTATGCAATTGTTCCACCGCCACCCTGATCCACTTTTCCCAGTTCACACATTTGATATTTAACCTTATGGTCATCCAAAAGCGCACGCAGCTTTCCAATAAATTCTGCACTCGCATCATTAGCGCCGCTCTTTCCTCTGGAACCAGTGTACTTATTAAAGACAATTCCGCCATTCAAAAATCCTGCATTGTCCCTGTCATACAAATCACCATTTTGCGGATCATAAGCTGCATTCACATCTGAAGAAAGCATTGCTGAATTGTTTAAAGCACGGCGTAATGTCAAATCCGAATAATTTCCTAAGCGGGCAATCACTTCAGCAACAGCGTTTTCAAAAAAGTGACTTGCCATTCCTGTCGCACCCACAGAACCAATTTCTTCTTTATCAACACACAAACAAACTTCAGTTTTTTTACCAGCATCTGAATCAAACAAAGCTTCTGCCGAAGTAAATGCGCATGAACGGTCATCCTGGCCGTAAGCCAAAATCAGCGAACGATCAAAACCTAAATCTCTGGCTTTACCAGCAGGCACTACTTCCAGTTCAGCACTCATAAAATCGGCTTCACAAATTCCATATTTTTCTTTCAGGATTTCAAGAACTGCTTTTTTCGCCTTATCTTTTTCTTCCTTTTTTTCCTCTTCACTCTTTTCCTTTTCAGCATATTTTTCAGGAGGCACTTCAC
>CAVCWN010000311.1:0-6281 GCA_963605975.1 Desulfovibrionaceae bacterium
GGGTATGCTCCATAATAAAAAAATCCTTAACTTCAGAAAAAAAAAACCGAAAAATAAGTTATGGGTATGGAAAATTCTTTTACAAATTCAATAAATTTACTCTCCAGGGCTTTGGACGTACAGACTTTGCGCTACCAGGTTACTTCAAACAACATTGCTAACAGTGAAACGCCTGGTTTTAAAAAACAGTATGTCAATTTTGAAAGCGAATTAAAAAGGGCTTATGAAAGTCAAGCCGCTGAACATGAATCTTTTAGAATGATTACTTCGGATCCTAAGCATTTGGAAAGTCAAGTACCAAAGGACTGGAGAAGCGTTGAACCCCGCCGCGTAACAGATTACGTTACTTCATCAAAGGCTAACGGTAATAACGTTGATGCAGAAGAAGAAGCAATGAACTTGGTTCAGATCCAGCTGGAATATCAGCTTTTGACCCAGCTGACAAATTTTGAATTTAAACAGATTTCTACGGCTATTCAAACCGGCCGCTAAACTTTGAAATAGAAATTGCATTTTTCAAGGCACGCTTTTAGACTTGCCATGAAAATTAACTAAAAGGGCACAGGTTCTTTGGAGGATAAAATGGGACTTTTTACCAGTATAAATATTGCTGCTACAGGAATGAGCGCTGAACGTCTTAGAACGGATGTTATTTCCAACAACATTGCAAACGCTTCTACTACACGCACCCAGGAAGGCGGCGCTTACAGAAAAGAAACAGTTGTTTTTGAACCGGTTGCCTCAAAGTATCCTCAGTGGCGGTCTCCGTTTACTCCTTTGGGCCAGGACAATGGGCCTGGTAAGGGTGTTCGTGTTAAAGAAATCAAGCAGGACGAAAGCATGGGCCGCCTTGTTTACGATCCGACTCATCCGGATGCCATTCAAACTGGTCCTAACAAAGGTTATGTTGAATATCCGAACGTAAATATTGTTAACGAAATGGTTGACATGATTTCAGCCAACCGCGCTTACGAAGCAAATGCCAGTGTAATTCAGGGCAGTAAGGAAATGTTTTCAGCCGCCCTTCAAATTGGCCAGCGCTGATTTTTCTTGCCAAATAAACAAATGTCTGATATTTTGTAAGCGGGAATAGCAAAAATATTTTTTGTCATTTGTTTTTTTATTTTTCAGGGCGTACCCCTCCGCTCAGCCGGAGGCTTCGCTACGGGTCAGGCTTTTCGGGGTTCCGCGCTTTGCGCTCCATTCCTCCGCTTCACTTCGTTGCGCTACGGAACATGCCTTGTGGCATGCCCCTACAATCCTTTACGCGGAAAAAGATAAAAGATTTTTTTTGTTAAGGGGAAAAAATGGATATTACAATTGGTTCACTTGAATTAAACAGATCAAATCCGGCACATCTTGGCACAAAGCCTTTACTGGACACATCAAAACCTGTCTTTCAGGATTCTTTTGGAAACTCTTACAACAGCGCTCCTGTTGAAGAAAAAGCAAAAGGCCCTTTTCAAACTTTTCTTATGGAAGCAGTAAACGGCATGAATGAACAGCAGCTGAATGCTTCTGCCCTGGAAAAACAAATTGTAACGGATCCAGACAGTGTCGATGTTCACGATGTTACTACTGCCATGGCAAAGGCACAAATGTCACTTGATATTGCCCAGACTGTTATAAACAGACTGCTTGACGGCTGGGAACAGCTTTCTCAAAACCGCTGATCTTTTTAGGTATCTTTAAGAAAATATTTAAAATGTTTTTTAAAGGTACCTAAAATCCTTTTTAAAAATACCTTTTTTTCTAAAAAAAATGCTAAAAAAATAATATTTCTCTTTTCAATTTTAAATAAACGTGTTAAAATTCAGTAATAGTGGCTTTTGCTGTTTATGTGGGAATTGCGGTAGAGGTCAAAATCAAAACACATGATTCGTTCACGGGAGGGGAAAATGAACGAATGGTTTAAGAAATTTTTTAACACCATTAAAGAAAAGTGGGCTAAGTGGACTAAAGTACAAAAGGCCATCTTAATTGGCATCCTTGTGGCTGTTATTGTAGCAGTTGTTCTTCTTATTACACTTTCATCAAGGCAGACATCTGTAAAAGTTTTTAATGCTGCGGTTACCGATGAAACCAGGCGTACACAGATGCTCGATTATCTTTCTCAAAATCACATTCAGGCTTATGCATCTTCTGATGGTTTTATCTATGTTGATGATTCAGAAACTGCTTCTCGCAGCCAGGCACTCTTAACGGCAGCCCAGCTTGTTCCTACAGAAATTGACGTTTATGATTTGTGGAAGACAGACCGTTTTTCAATTTCAGATTTTCAGGAAAATAAAGTCAACTGGAAGCAGACAATTGAACGTCAGTTGGAACAGCGTTTGCGTTACCTGCCTTCGATAAGGTCTGCCAATGTTTCTGTCGTTATCCCGGATGAAAGCCTTTACACGGATACCCAAAATCCTACGACTGTAAGCATTACGGTTTTCCCGGCTTATGGCTATGAAACAGATTTTACAGAAAAGAAAAAAATTCAAGGCTTACAGGAACTGGTCAAAAAAAGCGTTGAAGGTTTGACGGACGAAAACATCACAATCCTCAACGGAGACACAATGGAAGAAATCAACGACTTTGAAGGAATGAAAGATTCTGAAGACGTTGATATTACAAATAAACAGCAAAAACTCATCCGAAAGTACGAAGCGGAATATTCAAAGCAAGTACTGGATCTTTTAACGGCAACATTCGGCCGTGATCGTGTCAGAATTACTACTATGAAAATTGACATGGATCAGTCAAAGGAAAATTATACCTACAGAGAATACACTGGTGTAACAATCAAGAAGGACAATCCGGATACCCCTTATGACGATTCTGAAATCCGTGATAACCTTGTTCTTTCTTTTGAAGAAATAAATAATACTTTTGAAGGAACAGGCTACAATCCTGAAGGCCCGGCCGGTGTTGAAGGACAAAATCCACCTGTTTATTCAGATGCTTCAAATATGATTGGAAAGCAAACCCAGTCTTCTGTTAAACAAAATAATGCCCTTAATGAAAAAAATACATACAAGGAAGTGGCTCCTAAAATTGACAGGGTTACTATTGCGGTAAACATTGACGGCACATGGAAACGAAAGTACACAGAAGACGGAAAACTTTCATTCACTTTGGAAAATGGAATTGAAAGGGAATACATTCCTATTCCCGAAGATGATTTAAAAGGCGTCGAAGCTCTTGTAAAAAGTTCAGTCGGCTATGACAAGGATAGAGGCGACTCTGTTGTTGTAACAAATATTGCTTTTGACCGCACAGAGCAGTTTGCCCAGGAAGACGCAGCTGAAAGAAAAAAGATTGCAACCCGCAGAACAATTTTCTTTATCGCAGTCGGACTTATTTTTGTACTTGTAGCCTTTATTCTTATCCGCCTTATTTCACGCGAAATTGAAAGGCGCCGCCGTCTTAGAGAAGAAGAGCTTCTTAGAAAGCAGCAGGCAGAAAGAGAAGCTGCCCTTTGGGAAGCAAAAGAAAACAGCATGCAGGTTACGATGTCTGTTGAAGAGCGCAAGCGTGCAGAATTGCAAGAAAATGCTATTGCTATGGCAAAGGAACATCCAGAAGATGTTGCTATGCTCATTAGAACATGGCTTTCAGAGGAGTAGTCTATGAGTGATTCAGCATCTGGTATCAAGCAGCCAATAAAGCAGGCTGCTGCTCCAAAAAAGAAGAGTGGTTTAAAAGATTACAAAAGTTTAACTGGCCGGCAAAAAGCAGCAATTTTTCTTGTTGCTTTAGGCTCTGATGTTTCAGCCCAAGTCATGAAGCATTTGAGGGAAGATGAAGTTGAAACTTTGACATTTGAAATTGCCCGCCTTGACACAATTGACGCAGAATTTAAAGATCAAGTTCTTGAAGAATTCCAGGAATTGATGCAGGCGCAAAACTTTATCACCACAGGTGGTATTGATTATGCCCGTGAACTTTTGGAAAAGTCTTTGGGTTCACAAAAGGCAATTGATATTATCAACCGCCTTACATCAAGTTTGCAGGTTAGGCCTTTTGATTTTATCCGCCGTACAGACCCGGCCCACCTTTTGAACTTCGTTCAGCAGGAATACCCTCAGACAATTGCCCTTATTCTTGCCTACCTTGAACCAAACAAGGCTGCGACAATTTTGCAAAATCTGCCTCAGGAAATTCAGCCTGAAGTTTCAAAAAGACTTGCCACAATGGACCGTACATCTCCGGATGTTTTGCGTGAAGTTGAACGCGTACTTGAAAAGAAACTTTCAACTCTGTCCAACGAAGACTACACGGCAGCCGGTGGTGTTGATTCCATCGTTGAAATCCTTAACCTTGTTGATCGTTCTTCAGAAAAGGCCATCATCGAAACTCTTGAAGAAGAAGATCCGGAACTTGCAGAAGAAATCAAGAAGCGTATGTTCGTATTCGAAGATATTGTTATGCTTGATGACCGCGCCATCCAGAAAGTTCTTCGTGAAGTTGACCAGCAGGAACTTGCAAAAGCCCTCAAGTCAGTTGATACTGAAGTTCAAGATAAGATTTTCCGCAATATGTCAAAGCGTGCAGCCAGTATGCTTAAGGAAGACATGGAATTCATGGGACCTGTCCGCTTAAAGGATGTTGAAGAATCTCAGCAGAAAATTGTATCTGTTATCCGTCGTCTTGAAGACAGCGGTGAAGTTGTTATTGCCCGCGGTGGTGATGACGAAATGATTGTATAATTTTTGGAGTTATAAATGGCAAAAGCAGTGTTTCGTCCAAACGAAGTTAACGTCAAAGACAGAGTTGTTGTTCTTCCTCTAACCAAGGATTTTGCTCCTAAGGTAGAAGAGGTGGAAGAAGTTCCAGAATACACAGGACCAACAGCCGATGACCTTAGGCGTGAAGCTGAAGCTTTTAAGAAAAACTGGGAAATTGAAAAAGCCCAGATGCTTACAAAGGCTCAGGAAAGTGCAGATCAAATTGTAAAGAATGCAGAAACGGCTGCTTTTGCCCAGGTAAAACATCAGACAGATCAGGCTCAAATCCTAAAAAATCAGGCACAAAAAGAAGCTGATGAAATTCTTGCAAATGCCAGAAGTCAGGCAGAGGAAATTCTTGCAAAGGCGAAGGCTGAAGAAGAAGAAGTTTACAAAAAGGCTAACAAAGAAGGATTCGAAAAGGGCCACGAAGACGGCTATAAAGAAGGCAATCTGGAAGCAGAAAGATTAATTGATCGCCTTCACACTATGACCGAATCCATTCAAAACCGCAGGCAGGAAATTCTTGATAACACAGAGCAGCAGATTGTAGATCTAGTTGTCCTTATGACACGCAAGGTTGTAAAAATCCTGGGTGAAAATCAAAAGAATGTAATTATGGCAAATGTTGTTCAGGCTTTAAAGAAAGTGAAAGGTCGCGGTGAAGTTACACTTCGCGTGAATCTTTCTGATGTAAAGCTTACGACGGATCACATTGCAGACTTCATTCGCCAGGTGGAAAATATCAAAAACATTCATGTTGTGGAAGATTCTTCTGTTGAAAGAGGTGGCTGTATTGTAGAAACAGACTTCGGTGCTATTGATGCCAGAATTTCAAGTCAGCTTGCAGAAATGGAAACAAAGATTCTTTCAATTTCTCCAATCAAAACTGTTAATAAATCTGACGTTCAAAATCCGGACATTTAATTTTTCCGTAAAGGGGGCTTTTAAAATTTATTTTTTGGAAAGTCCTTATTTTGGGGTGAAGGGGAATAATTTATGGAAGAATTTTTTAACAAGTATGTTCAGGCTATAGAAAATGCTGAACCAATAAAGTACACAGGAAATGTTACTGCTGTCAAAGGTTTGATGATTGAAAGTTTAGGCCCTCGTTCAGCTATTGGTGAAATTTGCCGCATTGAAATTGGTGATGGTAAAGAAGCCGTTATGGCAGAAGTGGTTGGTCTTGAAAATACAACTGTCCGCCTTATGGCCTATGGTGAAACAAAGGGAATTGAAGTTGGCTGCCGGGTAATTGCTTCGGGTCACACTCTTGAAGTCCCTGTTGGAAAAGAATTGCTGGGCCGTGTTTTGGATGCCTTAGGGAATCCTTGTGACGGAAAGGGAGACATTGCTACTGGAAAATACTATCCGGCTATTGCTTCTAGTCCGGATCCTATGCTGCGTCGTGACATTGACAAAAGAATTACAACTGGTGTTCGTGCCATTGACGGAATCCTTACAGTTGGAAAGGGCCAGCGTCTGGGAATTTTTGCAGGTTCCGGAGTTGGAAAAAGTACACTCGTTTCAATGATTGCCAGAAACACAAGCGCGGATGTTAATGTG
>CAVCWN010000312.1:0-4673 GCA_963605975.1 Desulfovibrionaceae bacterium
TGTGTGCTCCCTTAGCTCAGTCGGTAGAGCAATGGACTGTTAATCCATGTGTCGCTGGTTCAAGCCCAGCAGGGGGCGGAAGCAGTTCGGACTGTTAGTTTGGATTGTCTTTAAAGGATTATCTTAAAGAGCTAGTATTTCTCCATCTAGCTCTTTTTTTTGTTTAAATTTCTTCGCTGTTTGTATTTTTTTACTTGAAGGACTTTCTGAAAATTGCATTTTTTAGAGACTTCTTTTAAAATTTGATTTGCCTTTTTAACAGGACCTTTTAAGAATTGTAATATTTGTAGATAGTTAAAATGAAAAGAGGAGGCCTTTTTTACTTTTTGAATGCGGCCTCCCCCAAGTTAATTTTTCATAGGATTTTTGATTCTTTGGTATGAATATTTCTGGTCATTTCCAAGGACTTTTGTTTCAAGAAAATTATCTGTAATTTTGAATAAGAGGATGTCCGTGTAATTCTCTAAATCACTTCCTTTAAGGCTCTTCCATTGTCCAGAAGAATCCATAAAGTTTTCATATTTCATTTTTACAGCATAAGAAGGTTCAAATGCAAAAGTGTAGCTTCCCGAAAATGCGATCACTTCTGCTGCATTTTTGTTGTATATTACAAAAGTGTCTTCTGTGAATTCCATGATTTTGTATTCATTTTCCCAGAAGCCTGCCAATTGTGCCTGTTGACTTTTGCATCCGCCTGTAAGTAAAATCAATATGAATGAAAGACTTATTAGAAATATTCTGTTTGGCTTTTTCATTTTATTTTTTCTGTTCTGGTGTCAAAATAAAATTCTGCTTTTCACAAGGGCCGTAGCACCAAAGGAAGGCAGGCCAGTTAAGACAAAGTCCAAAAACAATATTTGCAGGTTTAACTTCTTTTTGCAGGTATGTGTCCATTGTTACATATCCGTCTTTCTTGAAAGTAATGCTTGGATTTTTCCAAACTGCATTGCTTAATGTTATCGTAACTGGTGTGTTTCCGATTAATTCACCATCTACATAAACTTCTGCACCTTCTACATCAGTGGCGAATGTAACTTTTGAGCTTGATACACAGCTAGCGAAACTAAGCATTAAAATAAGCGAAATGCCTATTACTAAAAATTTAGACTTTCTTGTCATTTAAAACTCCTTATGACTTTACGTCATGAAAAAAGGGTAGCCGAACTTTTTATTAATTCGTCCCATTTTTGGGACATTTTTTTTGATTTTTGAGGAGGAAAAAAATTACAGATGAAATGAATTTACCATGACGCTTTTTCGATGGAACGCCTTTGTTCGCGCGAACGGCCCTAACACTTTTTGCGTTAGGGATTGGCCAATGCTTTGCATTGGCTTAGAGTTTTGCTTTGCAAAACTCTTTGATTTAACGTGTTTGCTAACGCGAACGACCCTAACGCTTTCGCGTTAGGGATAGGAAAGGCAGCAAAAGCGTAGCTTTTGCTGATGTTTTTTGCCGGGGAAGTTTATTTTTTTCTTTGCAGATTTTTATTTAGTTTTATGTCTAACTATTTTTTTTGGAAAAAAAATTGGGGCAAAAAATATTGGAGGCGAAAGCCGGAACCTGGACTAGCCCGGCAAAAAAAAGTTTTTGAAAAAAACTTTTTTTTGCAACGCCCAGAAGAAAAATTATTTTTTCCAAAAGGCTGGCGAAAGGAAAATTACGATTGTGAAAAATTCCAGACGGCCTGCAAGCATGAGCAGACTGTAAAAATATTTTATGGCAGCGGGCAAGGTGGCGGCGCTTGGGCTGGGACCGGTGGCGGTGAATGTGATGCCGAAATTTCCTAGCATGCTGAGGGCAGACGAAAATGATGTGAAGAGGTCTATGCCGAAAAGACATGCGAAAAATGTTGCGAAGAAAACTAGCAAAAGGTAGATGAAAAAAAATGCGGCTACGTTGTTGATTAATTCTTTTCGAATAGGATTTTTGTTTATGCGGATTTGAAAGACGCCCTGGGGGTGAACCATTTTTGAAAATTCGTTGTGAAGAATTTTACTTAGGATGACAAGACGAATTACTTTTGTGCCGCCGGAAGTTGAACCTGACATTCCACCGATAAAAAATAAAATGAAAATTATTGCCTGTGCACCTTTACTCCATTTTGTATAATCGCTTGTGATGAAGCCGCTCGTGGACATGACTGAGGCGCTTTGGAAAAAACTGTAGCGGGCCGAAGAAAAAATATTTTTGAATTGCGGCAAATTTAAAATGGTAATCAAAATGGATGCTGCAAAAAAAATCAAAAGGTAGGCTTTTAATTCTGTGTTGTTTTTTATGTCTTTCCATCTTTTTGACAAGGCGTAGTAGTAGAGGGAAAAATTTATTGCGGAAAGAAACATGAAGATTGTAACGATGGTGTCTATGGTTGGCGAATTGTAAGAAGCTATGCTCTTGTTGCGAGGGGAAAATCCGCCTGTTCCTACGGTAGAGAATGAGTGGCTTAAGGCGTCTATAAAATCCATGCCGGCGATTTTTAAAGCGATACATTCTGTAAGTGTGAGTGTAAAATAAATGAGCCAGAGAATTTTTGAAGTGGTTGTCATTTTGGGAGTGAGCTTACCTTTTTCGGGTCCTGTTGTTTCTGCCTTTACCAGCTGAAACCCTCCAACGCCCAGGATTGGAAGGAGGGCGACTGTTAAGGCAACTATTCCCATGCCGCCCAGCCAGTGTGTCTGGCACCTCCACAAATTTATGCTGCGGGGTAAGGCTTCTACGTTTTGTAAAACGCTGATTCCGGTTGTTGTAAAACCAGAGGCGCTTTCAAAAAATGCGTCCGTTATGTTTGGAATGGAGCCGCTTAGGTAAAGTGGAATGCTGCCAAAAATAATTACTGCGATCCAGGAAAGTGCGACGACTAAAAAAGATGAGCGCGTACTTAGTTTGGTTTTATGCTTTTTAGAAAGAAAGTGAAAGGCAAGGGTTAAAAGCCAGCTGAAAATCATTGGGATAATAAAGGCTGGCAAAACAGAATATTCCTTGCAGGCAAGGGCTGTAATTTCCGGAATGATGAATGTTGTTCCTACAATGCCAAGAATCAATGTGATGATTTTAAAAATAGTAAATGTCATTTTATTCACCGCTGAATTTTGAAAGGACTTTTGTACTTCCGGCTTTTTGAATTATTACAAGGTGGTCGCCTGCAGAAAGTTTTGTTTTTCCTGTGGCAAGAGAAAAATTTTTTTGTCCTGCTTTGCGTGAAAGCAAAAGAAGAAATTCTCCCGGGCTTGCAATGTCCTTTAATTCTTTTCCTGCGAATTTTGATTTTTCGCAAAGGTCACATTCTACCAGTTCCAATTCGCCATTTGACACTGTGTGTATTTCTTTTACAGACCGGCCTCTTAAGTGACTCATGATGGAATCAACAACTGTGTCTCTAAGGGGAACAACTACGTCTATGCCAAGTTTGCGCGCTATTTCTGCAAAGTCGCTTCTGGCCACAAGGGCAACAGATTTTTCTACTCCCAAAGATTCCATGTAGGCGGAAAGTATCATATTCATTTCGTGATTGTGGCTGCAGCAAATTATAAGATTGAATTTGTCCAGGCCTTCTTCTTCTATAAAGCCTTGGTCTGTGATGTCTCCAAAGAAAACTTTTGCTTCTGGAAATTTTTGTGAAACTTCATCGCAGAGTTCTTTGTTGGAATCAACAATGACAAATTTTTGTGCAAGCTTTTTCTGGAAGGAAAAAAGTTTTTTGAAAAATGAATTTTTTCTTTTTTCAATTAAATGGTCTGCAACGATGCTGCCAATTCTGCCGGCTCCGATCATGATGATATTTCTTAAAGAGTCCATGCTTGAGCCTGAAAGTTCAATTATTTTTTTTATGCCATCCTGATTTGATAAAATGCCTGCCCTGTCACCTGCGTGAAGAACGGTGTCTCCTGAAGGAAGTTTTGTGCCTTCTTGATTTTCAATGTATGTTACTACAAAAGTTTCGTCTGTAATACTTCTGATGTCTTTTAGTGCCAGACCGTCCAGTTTAGAATTTTTTTCTATGTTGAGGGCAACAAGTTCATATTCGCCGTCACCAAAAGTTAAAACGTCTGAAATGGCACCGTGTTCAACTGCTTTAACAATTGCTTCTGCTGCTTCTACATCCGGGTGAATCATGTAGTCAATGCCGTAAAGGGGACGATGATTTTTTGTAAAAGTTTCTGAATGTCTTTTTTTAGATTGAGTTGAATTTACGTAATAGGCATAATTTCTAACGCGGGCAATTTTTAAAAGATCCGGATAAATGGCATCAACCATGGAACAGGTGATCATGTTGATTTCATCACTTTCTGTTACTGCCACAAGGGCATCTGCTTTTGCAATTCCTGCTTTTTCAAGATTTTCCAGATTGTTTCCATCATCCTGTAGAACTATGCAGTCAAGTCTGTTTTCCAGCTGCTCAATAATTTGATGATTGTTGTCAATCAATACAACTTCATTTTTTTCATTGATAAGTTTGCGGGCAAGTTCGACCCCTGTGTAGCCGGCACCAATAATCACTATCTTCATGATTTTTTATTTTAACAGATTTTTGTAAAGATTGCTATTGACGCTTGGGTGGGGTGCTTTACGAATGGGGTGGGGGAAATTTGAATGAGTTTATGTTTATGAAAGTAGTGAAGCTGGTTTAATTACGCTGCTGTTTATGAAAGTAGTGAAGCTGCATTCGTAAAGCGGG
>CAVCWN010000313.1:0-20915 GCA_963605975.1 Desulfovibrionaceae bacterium
ACAGTAAACTTCAAAAGTGTCCCCCAGCATTTTTTTTACACATTCCCTGGCCACTTTTTTAAAGGCCTGGTCATTTTCTTCTATATTTTTTTCTTTAAAGTCAGGAAATCTTTCAGGATGAATTCCTGTAGGAATAATTTTTATGACTTTAAAACCAAATCTTTTTAAAATGCCTTTTGCTTTTTCAGGCTGCCACAAGGTAAAGTGGTCAGAAGGGCTGTTTTCAAAAAAAGATTTTGTATTATATTTTTCGCTTACCCCGCTACCTGACGGTGTGGAAAAAGAAAACGTCCCCCCCTTTTTCAAAATTCTATTTACCCCCGTAAGCATGTCTTTTAAATTTTCAAAATGTTCAATTACGTACCACATTGTCACGGCGTCAAAAACTTTTACATTAAATTCTTTAAGAGGCTCTGTGTCTGGGAATGAAGATTTTACGCATGGAAAATTCAATTTATTTTTTACGTAATCAACTGCATCGTCTGCAATGTCTGTTCCGTATGGAATAAAGCCTTTTTCTTTTGCAGCAGACAAAAATGGTCCTAAGGCACAGCCAATATCCAAAAGACATCTTTTTTCATTCTTATTTTTTTTGCTGATTGAAATGATATTATCCAAACGGCGAAAGCCCTGTTTTTTGATTGAATCAAAATCTTCCAGATAAGTTTTTCCGTACTGCTTTTGATAGTCATCAAAAAAATAATCGTGGTTATATTCAGTTTGAATAGCTTTTACTGTCCAGCCAATGTATTCCATTCCACATTTTCTGCATGTGCGGAAAGTTCTGTCTTTTATTCTGTAAAGGACTGGGTTTTCAAAAGAAGGCCTTTGGCAGACAGGACAATTTAATTTTTTTCCACCGGCAATTTTTAAAATAAATGAGCTAAGGGATTTTGAAGAATCAAGTTCCAAAGAGGAAGATAAAGAGGCAGCTGAATTCAAAGTTGAATTTTCAGATAGATTACCTTCTTTTAAGAAAGGCTCGATTGGACTTTCATTAGAAAATCCGCCTTTAAAAAACTCTTCAAAATTTTCTGCAAGAATTTGACTTTTTACTAAACATGGAAAACCATATTTTTGCGAAAGCAGCAGATGGTAAGGACTTGTAGCTGCAAGGATTACAGCACACTTTGCCTTTCTTGCTTCAAAAGCCGTAAATCCATAATGAGTAAGAACTAAATCATATTTGTAAAGTTCTTCCCTTAAATTTTTTACAGAAGAAAGCAAAATCAAATTAGAATTATTTTCTTTTGCAAAAGCTTTTAATTCTTCAATTGAATTTTCATCTGCGTTTTTTGGAAGAATGACTGTAAGGTTAAGATTGACTTTTAAAAGTTCCCGGGCAGTAAGCAATGTCAGTTGGGCTGGATCTTCACCGCCAAAAGTTACAAGGGCATTTTTAATATTCTGCCATCGAACTTTTTCCTTGTGACACTTTGACGGGAGACGCAAAAAATCAGGACTTGAAAAATTTATTTTTCGTTCTTCGTTTGCAGAAGGTATTACATCCAGATAATAATCAACTGAATCAAGATTTTCATTTCCTTCATCAAGTGCCAACAAAGGACATTCCTTGCTAAGATTTTTTGCAGATTCCTGGTCAGTGTAAAACAAATCTGTTACGGCAAGTGAATATTGACTGGCATTTAAAATTTCACCTATGACCTGCCACTTTTCAAGACCATCAGAAAAAGCTTCATCCAGCAAGGGCTGACATTCTTCAAGAGAAGCATCTTCTGCTATAAAAATATCCCCCTTTGTTTCTACAGCAAGTTCAATACAGCGGCGAAGGTGTCCTGTACCACAGCCTTTCTGTGTAGAAGGCAAAAACAAAAGTGGATTTTTTACCCTTTCGTCATTTAAGGCCAAAAGAATTTCTTCGAAAGAAAAAGGCCCATCACTTACCCCTTTTTCTTTTAAAACAGAAACAATTCTTAAAGCCCTCCTGTAATCCTGGTAGGTGTCAACTGTTGTCCTGAAATTTGGAAAAGCGTAGGGCTTTGCCGCAGGAATAAAAAGTGAATTAAATAAATCCTTGTGATTGTAAATGGCAGGTCCTACATGCTCGTGATCGTAAGGGTCACTGGTATTTTCTATTGCTTTAAAAATCGCCTCTTTTGTAAAAAGTTCAATGCCCGAACCGTGTGGCAAAGAAGTAAATGTCATGTAATCGATTTTTTGAGACTTTGAAAGACTAAAATATTCTTCAAGTAAATCATTGCATGCTTCAAAAAAAATAAAAGGATTGTCAGCAGTTGACCGTAAAATAATATCACCATCAAATTCTTTTATTGCATTAGTGTAGCGCAAAAGAACATCATCCCTAGGTCCCTGAAAAAGTTTAAATCCGCATTTTGCTGCAAGAGGTGAAAGTTTTGGTGCACTGTCAAAATCTGTTGCAAGAATATAATCATCCGCCTTCACTTTTTTCATAGCGCAAAGGTGCCATTCAAGCAGACTTTTTCCATTAAGAGGCAGCAAAGCTTTTCCTGGCAGCCTTGTAGACGAAAGACGGCACTGAGTAATTACAAGAACTTTCTTTTTATTTTCCATTATTTGCTCCAGTCAAGAATTAAACTTGCAGCATCTCTTTTAAATTTATTTTGATTTTCTGAAAGCCAGACTTTTGCTGTCTTAAAAAGTTCCATAGCTTTTGTTAAAGAATATTTACTTGTTTTTTTAAAAGTGCGAAAAGAGCCGCTGGAAAAAAAAGCATGATCACCATTAAAAACAGGCAAAAGATTTTTTAAATAAAATCTTATGTAGGAAGAATCAAATTCAATTTCTTCCGCAGGAAATTCTCCTGCAAAAGTAAGATTAAAAAAGGAACTTAAATTAACCTCTTCTCCCCAAAGCCAGGCCCTCATAAACAAATCCAGTTTTTGCCAGTAAGCAGAAGTGATTGTATAATCGCAGCCTAAAAGCTCCTTAAATTTTTTTACATTATAAAAAGCGTCATAATCCAAAGGATAAAGTGTTTTGCTGCCGTCTTGAAGAGTCAGTCCCTCTTCAACAGAAAAAGCCTGGTCATTAATTGAAGGCACTAAATTTACAGGCAAAACAGAATTTGCATTTGAAAAAAGTTTTGGTGCAATGCAAAATTTATTTAATGCAATAAATTTAGAAATCAAATTCTGATTGAAATTTAAAGGCTGCCAGCAAAGGTCATCGTGAATAACAAGAGCGTATTCCGTTGAAGCTTCATGCATGCCGATATTTAAAAGTTCCCCTTCTGTCACATCTTCCAAAGTGGTAATAAATTTTACACTGGGGTAAGAAAGTGAAAGATTTGCAGTATTAAAATTGTCACTCTTTTTTTCTACAGAAATAATTTCACAAAAGTTTTTTGCAAGAAGATTTTCCAAAGCAATTTTTCTAAACTGCGAAGAATTTCTGTTTAGCAGAATGCAGCTTATGTTAAGAGAATTTCTTTTTATCTTTTCATTTCCCCAAAGAACCGTATAATCAATTTGCTTTTGGTTAAAAGTTGAAGGTATAGTATTCATCGCAATCTCCGCATTTTCCATCAAAACAATTATCCACTTGCCTTTGCAGCATAGAATCCGTTTTATGCCAGATATTTTCTATTGAATCATACAAAACATTTCCGGAAATATTTTCAAAAAAAGCTTCACGGCAAAAAGGAACATCACCATTAAAAAGAACAGTCATATCTCTTTTTAAATGCCAGCAGGGATTTCTAACAAGAGGACTCAAATCTGCAACTTTTTCATCATCAAGTTTTTTGCAAAATGAATCATACTTTTGAATAAGCACCTTTCCCTTGGTAATAGAATTTTTGTCATGAAAGTAACGGTAAAAATTTTCCAACTCACTTTCATTTCTTTTCATTCTTACAAACTGAGGATAAACTTCACTGAATTCAGCTGCCAGCAATTTCACAGAAGAAAAAACTTTTTCAAAAGGTCTTGTATCCAGCTGCACATTTACAGAGTGAACGCGGTTATACATTTCTTCACTGATTGCATCCATCTTTACAATCCACATAATTTTTTC
Organism: Desulfovibrionaceae bacterium; assembly: GCA_963605975.1. Taxonomy (GTDB): domain Bacteria; phylum Spirochaetota; class Spirochaetia; order Treponematales; family Treponemataceae; genus Treponema_D. The sequence continues at coordinate 4,018 of CAVCWN010000313.1, forward strand.
CCAGCCATTTTTTCTTTCAGGTGCAGCATCACACAAAGACTTAATGTTAGAAATAAGAGCAGGAGTCAAAAGCAAACCGTCAGTTTCAATCAAAATACTCAAGTTAGGATTTTTTAAAACTTCAGCAATATATTCTTCAATGTTTGGCAAAAGCAAAGATTCACCAAAAGCACTGAAACTTAAAACCGCACATTCTGAAAAATTCGAAATCGCCTTTACAAGTGCTTTAAAAGATTCCAGCGTCATTAAATTTTCGTGAATAAGATTATTCGCTTCAGGTGAATAACCAAATTTTTTCTTAAAGGATTCCTGGTATGGAGAATAAAGTTCAAAACTTGAAGAGCATGCGCAAAGCTGAATGTTGTAAAAAACAGGCAGCGTCTTTTGAATTTCCGCACTCTTTACCGCAAGATTTGAAAGTTCATCAGAAGAAAATTTTTCGTGACAGTCCAAAGCCTTCTGGTAAAGTCTCTGGCATGCGATAAAATCATTTTTTCTAGAACAAGAAAAATTAAATCTAAAAAGTCTGTAATCTTTTTCCGCAAGCAAAGTTTCAATATCAAAAGCATTTATATCATTTTTAATTACATCAAAAATCGAAGAAGAAGTAACTTCTTTTTTTTCAATTCCACTTTGATTTTGTTTTAAAAGATTCAGCATAATTTCACAGGAAGACCCATCCAGAATTTCAGGAGCAAAACCTTCAGGGTATCCATCTTGAAAAGCATATTCAGCCATGTATTTTGTCTGCAAATCCAAAAGCCTTTGTGTCAAGTCCGCATCCAAAAAAGGTCGGTCTGCAAAAGAGTAAATTATTCTATCCGCACTAAAAGCATTTTTGCATTCCACAAAAGATTCAAATAAATCTTCAAGAGTCCAATGGCTTTTAAAAATTACTTTTATGCCCTCTTCCATTGACGCAGAAAGAAAATCTTTCACACAAGGCTGACTTTCATTTCCTGTGGCAATCACAATTTTTTCAGGACACAAAGTTTTTGCCCAAATCAAAGCTCTTTCAAAAGCACTTTGATTTCCAAATTTCTTTTCAAAAGGATGGAGCGAAGTAAATGCTGCATATAAAAAAACAATACTTTTCATCGATTCAAATATCGGAAAATAAAAAATATAGTTAAGCAAAAATTATTTATGTCTTTTTATTTTTTATTTTTTTTGCAGCATACCCCCTTTCCTTCTACCGCTGTTCCGCAACTCACTAACGTTCGGTCGTCCCGCAAGCGCTCCGACTGCTTCGCATTGCTCCATAGCGGGCTGGGCAGCATTTCTTTAGAAAAATTCATTTTTCCTTCAATAAAGTCTTACCACTATTTCACTTTCAGTTCGTCTCCAAAAATTGCAATTTTTACCATCTTCCATTATACTCTTTTTTGTGAGGGGACATTTTTTAGTCCAAATTTTTTAATGGAACTTCAAACAAGCTATCCTAGTGACAAAGCATTTACAGTTTCTCAGTTGACATCCTTAATCAAGGATCTTCTTGAAAATACATTTCAGACTGTCCAGCTCAAGGGTGAAATTTCAAATTTCAAACACCACTCTTCAGGACATTTTTATTTTTCCCTCAAAGACAGTGTGTCACAAATCAACGCTGTAATGTTTCGCGGCAGAAATCAATATTTAAATTTTACGCCACGTGACGGAATGATTGTCCTTGTTTCAGGACAAATTACTGTCTATCCAAAAACTGGATCTTACCAGATAAATGTCACAAAAATGACACAAGCCGGTGTCGGTCAGATTATGGAAATGATCGAAATGCGAAAAAGGAAATTGGCAGAAGAAGGACTTTTTGCAACAGAAAGAAAACGTCCTCTTCCCCGCTTTCCTCAAACAATCGGTGTTGTTACAAGTCCGACAGGGGCGGCCATTCGGGACATTTTAAATGTTACCAAAATGCGAAATCCAAAAATGAATGTTACAATTTTTCCCTGCCTTGTCCAGGGAACGGCTGCCGCCAAAAGCATTGTTAAAATGATTCAGATTGCCAACAAATATAAAATGTGTGACATTCTTATTGTTGGTCGCGGCGGCGGTTCCATAGAAGACTTACTTCCCTTTAGCGACGAAGAAGTTGTCAGGCAAATTGCTGCTTCAGAAATTCCTGTAATTTCCGCAGTGGGCCACGAAATAGATTTTGCCCTTTCAGATTTTGCAAGTGACGTTCGCGCTTCTACTCCCAGCCAGGCTGCAGAAATTGCAGTGCCCCGCCTTAGTGACATCATGAATCAAATTGCCCTTTACAAAAGCGACTTTTGTGATGAAATTAACGAGCACCTGGAAAAATACAGAATCATGATGAACATGTTCAAGGCAGAACACATGAAGGAAGAATTCAGAAAAATTCTTTACCCCCTTTTGCAGCGACTGGATTATGCAAAAGAAAATCTTTTTGCGAACATGCAAATCCTGCTTGAAAAAAAGCGGCAGTCCATAAATGAAAAAGTCACTATTTTTGAAAATGCAAATCCGCAGGCAATTTTTGACCGCGGATATTCCATGGTCAGCGATCAAAATGGAAATGTAATTCGAAATACAAAAAATCTTTCACCGGGAGACAAAATTTTTATAAGGCCTGCCAAAGGTTTTATCGAAGGAGAAATATTAAAAGTAAAAGAAAAACTTTAGCCCTTAAGCAAAAGATTTCCTTTTTAGAAAAACTAAAAAAACGCACTAAAGCAAATATTTTTTATGGGAGAAAAAAATGGCATCAAATTTTGAAGATGATTTAAAGAAACTTGAAGAATTGAGCAATGAAATAAAAAAGAGTGATGTTTCTCTTGAAGTCGCATTAAAAGATTTTGAAGAAGGAATAAAGCTGGCAAAAAAAATGGAAAAGCAGCTGGACAGCATAGAAGCAAAAATCCAGATTCTAATGAAAGAACCGGCAGAAGAAAGTCCAAAAGAAGAAAATTCTTCTTCACAAAATTTTCCTGAACTTGAACTTTTTGACGGCAAAACAGAAGTTAATGGAACTAGAAACGTATAATGGCAGAAATTAAAAATCACAGTCATGTAAAAATTCTTTCTCCTCAAGTGGCAAGGAAAATTGCAGCGGGCGAAGTAATTGACAGGCCAAACGCAATTGTGCGCGAACTTATGGACAACGCCGTCGATTCTGGTGCAGACAAAATCACTGTAGAAATTACAGGTGGCGGCATAGAAAAAATTCGTGTTATAGACAACGGCTGCGGCATGTCAAAAGAAGACTTACTCACTTGCGCCCACCCTCACGCAACAAGTAAAATTTCCACAGAAGAAGATTTACTGCATTTAACAACCTTGGGCTTTAGAGGCGAAGCACTTTCTTCCATGGCAGCGGTCAGTCGTCTTGAAATTAAAAGCAATAATTTAAGAATGAACGCTTCCATCACCCAGGATCACATTTTGACCCCAGATTCTGTCAGCCAGGGAACAATTGTAGAAACAAGCGCCCTTTTTGAAAATTTTCCAGCCAGAAGAATGTTTTTAAAAAGGCCTGCAAGCGAAGCAAATTTGTGCCGCACAACTTTTGAAGAAAAAGCCCTTGCCCGCCCGGACATTTCTTTCGTTTTAAAAATCGACGGTGAAGAAAAATTAAATCTTCCAAAGACAGAAAGTTATTTAAAGCGCTTTGTAGAGACAATGGAATTTTTCGAAGACGAAAAACTTTTTTTTGAAATCCATGAAGAAAATCCCCAGGAAAAATTTTCATTCAATTTAGTTCTTGGAGAGCCTTCTGTTTCCAGAAGCAGCCGCAAGGATATTTACATTTTTGTTAACGGCAGAAAGATTCAAGAATACTCCCTTGTCCAGGCAATTGAATATGGTGCCCAAGGTTACTTTCCAAACGGGTCACACCCAGTGTCATGCCTTTTTGTAAAAATTGATTCTTCACTTGTTGATTTTAACATTCACCCTGCCAAAAGAGAAGTTCGTTTTAAAGACATAAATCCCCTGCACCACGCACTTTCAACTGCCGTAAGAAATTTCTTCAAAAACTACACATTAAAAACAATGGTAGAAGGAAAAAAAGCAGAAGAAGCATACAAGACGCTAAAGGAAAATCAGGCAAAACTTTTTTCAGACGAAGATAAATCTTTAAAAGACAAAGATGCTTTTTCAAAAAAAGATCCTTTCGAAAGTACATATTTAGAAAATCCGCCCTTTTCAAATTACAATTTTGGGAAGGACAAAAATCAATTAAACATAAGGGAAAATAATTTTAACAATGCTGATCTAAAAAAATATAAGGCAGAAAAAAAAGATACTGCTTCATATTTTTTAGACCGCAGCCGCTATTCAAATAAAAATACAAGTCTTGTAAAAGAAGCATTTGAAGAAGAAATAGATTTTCCTTCAGCAGAAAATATCACAAAAGAAAATCTTTTTAACTCAAACTTTATTCCCAAAAAAGAAGAAATAAATTCCAGTGATGATTTTCATTTTGTGGGAATGGCACTTGGCACTTTTTTGATTGCCCAAAAAAATGACACCCTTTACATAATTGATCAGCATGCAGCCCACGAACGCTACATCTACAACACAATCATGGAAAGTCAGGGACAAAGGCAAAAGCTGCTTATTCCTTACACAATTCAAACGAAGTCTGCTTCAGATGACAATTACCTTGAAGCCATAAAAGACTGTCTTGAGGAAAGTGGATTTGAATGTCACAAAAAGGAAGAAGGCTTGTGGGAATTTACAAGCGTGCCCATTCGCTGGAAAGGCAGCACAAAGGATCTTGAAAGGGACTTGTTGGACCGCCGCATAAATCCCAAAGACATGATAAATGCAATTGCAGCATCTAGTGCCTGCCGCATGGCTGTCATGGATCACACAGTTCTTGACGAAGAAACTGCAAGTGACATTGCAAGAAAGGCTCTGGAACTTCCAGATCCCCATTGTCCTCATGGAAGACCTGTCTATACAAAAATTACAAAAGCCCAGCTTTTTGCTTTGGTAAAAAGAACTTAAAGTCAGAAAAAAAGGGGCAGTCTAAAAAATCAGAAGGCCCCTAAGGGTATCTCTAAAAATTGCAATTTTTAGGGACTCCCCTAAATCAAAATCATTCTGCAGACATTAAAAGTTTTTTAACTTCGTCCCTCTTAAACGAAGGATTATTATCCTGCAAATAAGTGCAGTAAACTTTCGTATCCTGGTAATTTCCCAGCTGGAAAGAAACTTTTGCAAGTTCTAGATATGCGTCCCAGTTTTTTGGCTCCTGCTTTATGACATCTTCATAAACTGACTTTGCTTCTGTGTACTGGTTGCTTGAAGAATATGCCCTTGCAAGATTCATGCTGACAGCCGTATTTTTTGAATCGATTGCCCTGGCAGCCTTTAAGTACTTAATGGAATTTGTGTAATCCTCTTTAAGCAGGTAGGCAACCCCCATATTATTGTTCACTTCAAAGTTACCCGTATTTTTAGAATAAATATTATTCAGCAAAGTAAGGGCATTGTCTGCCTGGTTAGCATCAAGATAAATCTGAGACAAATTCAAATTTGCCCTCAAGTGATTTTTATCAATCTTTAAAACTTCAACATAATAATTAATTGCATCATTATCATAACCGGCAGTCTTTGCAGTAAGGCCCATATTGTAAATGATATTAGCTTTTACAGTTTGACTTTTAGCCTTATCCTTTAAATCATAAGCCTTCTTTGCATTGGAATATGATTCCTGATATTTTTGCAAATTATACTGGGCAACAGACAGATTGTAGTATGTGTTAGGATCGACTTCATTTTGAATATAGGTCAAAGCCTTTACAAAAGAAGCTTCTGCTTCTTCCCACCGGCCCAAATTCGAATATGCAGAACCAATTTCCTTATAAGTATTTCCGTTTGCAGGATTTACATTGATTGCCTTGTTAAATTCGTTTACGGCACTTTCGTATTGCTTTTGAGAATTCATAAGTCTGGCTGCTGCAATATAGGCATTTTCATAATTTGGATCGATGGCAGACGCTTTTCTGTAAGCAGCCAGTGCTTCTGAAGTCTTTTTGCGCTGCTGCTGAACATAACCCAAATTGTAGTATGCAGGAGCAAAGTTCGGATCATATTTTATTGCTGAGGTAAAACTTGTTGCCGCATCAGCATACTTTTCCTGACGGGCCTGAATGCGTCCCAATTGATAGTAATAATTTCCATTATCGCTGTCTTTTTTAAGAGCTTCCCTTAATTCCTTTTCGGCATTAGGATAATCCTTGCTGTCATAATAATTCATTCCCAAAACATAATGGGCCTGTGAATTAGAAGGATCTTTTTCAATAGCCTTTTCTGCATAAGAAACGGCGTTTGTCTTTAGCTTTGTTTTGTCTCCATCACTAAGGCCTGCCCGCTGAGATGAATCGTAAAGGGCATTTGCAATTTCTGCCATCTTACCGGCAGCGTAATCCGGATCAGAAGCAGCAAGAGAACCATTTTCAAAACGGCTGTCACTTTCTTCCAGCAGTGCTTTTGCATTTTCAAAGTCTTTAAGACCGTCACTTGTGTGACCAGACTGAATTGCAGATTTTCCAGAAGAAATCAAATCATTTATTTTATTATTTTTTTCTTTAAAAGCCGCATCCAAATCAGCTTTTGCTTTTTCTGCCGCTTCCCTTTCAGCTTTAGCCTTATCTTCTGCTTCCTGCTGGGCCTTCATCAGTGCTGCCTGCTGGGCTGCGTCTTCTTCCTGCTGCTTAAGAAGTTCTTTCATATTGAGTAAATCTTCTGCAGAAAGATTTGAATCCGAAGAATTTCCACTTGATGAAGAATTAGAAGAATTTCCACCAGAAGAATCTGACTGAGGGTAAGAATAATTCTGCACATTATAATAAACAGTTGGATCTGAAGACTGCTTTTGACTGTCCAGTTGATTTTTCTTTCCTTCGATTGCCTTTTCAAACAAGGCTTTTACATCTTCATCATCAGGATTATTGTTAAGCATTTCTTCCAGAAGATTTAAGGCATCGCTAAAAAGTCCATTGTCCAGGTAACGTTCAACAATTCCAAGATTTGTCTGTCTGGTCTTTTCAGCCTTTTCTTCTTCTTCAAGTTTTGCCTGGTAAGCAATAGCTTCTTTTCGAGCCCTTCTGTCTGCCCTGCGCTGAAGCCTTGTCGGTCTTGTAAGCAAAAGGAAAATCAAAAGGAAAAGTAAAATCAAAAATGCAATTATCGCAGAAAGAATTTTAAAAAACTTTTTGCGCTTTTCGCTGTCACCAAAAAATTCCTTCACTCTTTCAAAAAAGGAAGGCTTTTTATTTTCATCGCTGTATTTTGCAAGAACTTTTTCATCAGCCTTTTTATTTTTCTGAGGAAATTTTGATTTAATTTTTCCAAAAAGACTTTTTACTTTTTCTTTAAGAAAATTGAATCCCTGGACAATTTTATTTTTTAAGAAAACAAAAAATGATTTTACCTTTGAAAGAACTAAGGCAAATCCCTTTTCTTCAGATTTTTTTTCATAATCATCTTTTAAAGGAGCTTCATTTTTTTTCTTTTCATTTTGCGAAAGGTCTTTAGACTTTTCTTCTTCCCCAAAAAGAATTTCCCTAGTATCAATTTTTTTGTATGTTGATTTTACAGGACTTTTTGAAGAAGAAGGAGTTTTTATAGAAGGAGTTTTTTCTGTTTTAGAAGCTGTGACAGCTTTTGAAGCAGCAGCCTTTTCTGTCTTAGAAACTGTAGCTGCTTTTGTAGAGAAAACTTTTTCCGTTTTAGAAGATGTGACAGTTTTTGAAGAAGCAAGCGCTTTCAAAGACGCAGCCTTTTGTGTTTTAGAAGCAGCACCTGCAGTCTTTGCAGAAACCGCTGCCACCTTAGACTCAAGGGTAGCACTTTTTCTTGAAGAGCTTTGACTCTTTGTTGAAGAAACAGACACCTTTGTTGAAGAGCCACCACTTTTTGCAACAGAAGAAGCTCCTTTCGTTACAGAGCCTGCGCTTTTACCGGCAGCCCTTTCTGTTTTAGAAGAAGCGCTTACTTTTGAAGAAGAGGTCTTTTCTGTTTTAGAAGAAGCTGCTGCTTTTGTAGACAAAGCCTTTTCTGTTTTAGGAAGTGCGCTTTTAGAAGCAGCCCCGCCTGTCTTAGAAGACGAAGATGCGCTTTTAGAAGAGCCCTCAGCCCTTTTAGACGAAGTCTTTTTTTCTACATTCTTTTTTTCACTTACTTTTTCTGATGAATTATTCGAGTTCTGTTTCGTAGCCATATTCTATTGTATCCTCAGCACCTGCTGACATATTTGTTGTTTCCGCATCCTGCAGCGACGCTGCAACTTCTTCAAGAAGTTTTTTTCTTCGCTCAGCTTCTTCTTCAGCAAGTCTTTGCCTTTCAGCTTCTTCTGCCAGCCATTGACGCTCAAGTTCAGCCTTACGTTCTTCTTCAGCCTTACGCTCCTCTTCTTCCAGACGAGCTTCTTCTTCGGCAATACGCTTTTCTTCTGCCAGACGCTTTTCTTCCTCTTCCTTTTCTAAGGCAATCTGATTATCTATTTCCTTAAGAATTTCTTCAATTTCAGGACGTCTGTAATCATTTGGCTCCATTTCAAGAAAGTGGATATAATCTGTCTTTGCATCAGCGATTTTACCTTCGTAGATGCGGGTATTTGCTCTGTTAATAACAGGTGAAGAATATGAAGAATCGGCCATGATGGCTTTTGTGAACCAGGCATCTGCTTCCTGGTAGCGGCCTTCAAGGAAAGAAGCATTTCCTGCATTAAATGCAAGCAGTTTTTTGTCCGTTCCAGAAACTTTCATTCCTGCATTTACGATTGCAATTCCTTCTTCATACATTCCCAGTTGAAAATATGAAAGAGAAAGGTATTCATAAACCTTTACATCTTCCTTTTTAGAATAGGCTTTTTTTAAATATTCAATTGCTTCTTCAGGCTTATCCTGCAAAAACAATTCTTCCCCCTTAGAAAAATTGGATGGTGCAGAAAAAAGGTCAAATGCAAAAAAAGAAAAAAATGCACTTAAAAATAAAACTTCAAGAAAAAAGTTCTTTTTCATGCCAATCCTCCTTGAATGGGTTATAATAGTATAAAGCTTATTTGACATATTGTCATAAAAAAGCTAATCTTTCAATAATATATGTCGGCAGAGCTTAAAGTCAAATTGAAAATTTAAAAGCCTGTCAGTTTTTTAAATGGAGCAATGTAAAATTTGTTACAGGTGGATTATTAAATGAGCTTTACAAGTATAATAATTATTGCAGTCCTCTTAGTTGTAATTGTGACGGTAACAATCGCTTTAATAAAAAGCTTAGTTAAACCTCAGAAAATTTCCAGCATCCAAAAGTTGATTAAGGAACAAAAGTACACTCAGGCGCAAAAAATTGCAAAAAGCATTATTGCAAAAAATCACAGGGACTACCTGGCCCACTACTGGCTGGGCAAGGCCTATCTGGCAGATAAAAAAACAGAACTTGCCTACATGGAATATAAAACCGTAAACGAAAATGCTATTTTTAACGGAGATATTCCAGAAGTTGAATTCCGAAAAACAATGGCTGAACTCTACAAAAAATTTAACCAGCAGCAGTCAGCCTTAAATGAATACCTACTTTTGACAAAACTTGACCCTACAAACGCCGAAAATGATTTTAACGTAGGCCAGATTTATGAAGCTATGGGGAAAGGTTCCATGGCAATGGGCTTTTACCAAAAGTGTATCACTGCAAACAAAAAGCATGCAAAAGCTCACACTGCAATGGGTCACCTTCTTTACAGAAGCAAGCAGTACACAGAAGCAAAAAAAGAAATTGATATTGCAATGCACTTAAGTCCAGAAACATATTCAAACTATTACTACCTGGGCAAAATCCTCAAAGACAATAACAATTTTTCTGCAGCCTTAAAACAATTTGAAAAAGCGGAACGCGACCCTGCCTTTAAGCAGAGAGCCTTAATCGAAAGAGGTTCATGCTATGCGGCAGTTACCCAATATGACAACGCAATTGCTGAATATGAGCATGCAATCAAAGTTGCAAAAGAAGATTCCAACCAGGAAACTCTTTATGCAAGATATTTTCTTGCTTCATGCTACGAAAAAAACAGAAAAATCGAAAAAGCTATTGAACAGTGGGAAAAGATTTTTGCAAGAAACCGCTCTTTCCGCGATGTTGCTACGAAGTTAAGTCAGTACAAGGACATTGAAACAAATGACAGTATGAAAGAATACCTTACATGTTCTTCACAAAATTTCGCTGAACTTTGTAAAAAAATCGCACTTGCAGGATTAAACCTTGCCTGTCAGAGAATTGAAAACACCAAAAGCGGCTGCGTCATGCTTGCCACAGAAGACAAAAAAGACTCATGGATGAACCAAAGGCAGCAAATGATTTTAGTTCAATTTTTCCGGGACACAAATCCTGTTGAAGAAAACGTTGTCAGAAAGGCTGCTGATTCTGTAAAAAGCCAAAACTACGAAAAAGCAATTTTAGTTTCAAGTTCAGAATTTACAAGAAGTGCAGCGGCTTTTGCTGAAACAAGGCCAGTAAATCTTTTTGGAAAACTGCAGCTTGAAAATCTGCTTTCCAAAGCAAATGTCTAAAAAAGGAAAGGCTTAAAATGAAATTCTTGTGTGTTTCTGACCAAATCGATCCATTCATTTATTCAACAACAGTAAAAGAACGTTACCAGGATGTGAATGCAGTTTTTTCTGCAGGAGATTTGGACATGGACTATGTGGACTACATTGTTACTACAATGGGCAAACCTACATTTTTCATTTTTGGAAATCACAATTTAAAGGATTTTAACTATTACGATAAAAATGCAAAAAAAAGGATCCGCACTCCCCAGGATGCCATTTCCGAAATGAAACACGGCCACGGTGGGGATTATGCAGGAAATAAAGTTATCCGCAGCAAGTACCTTCACTTTACAGACAAAAATGGAAAAGAAAGCCCCCTTTTGATTTGCGGAGTTTCAGGTTCAAAAAAATACAATAACGGACTTGCCCAGTACACTGAAAAAGAAATGATGAGACAGTTAAGGGCCATGATTCCTCAATTGAAACGAAACAAAAGGCGCTACGGAAGGTACTGTGACATTTTTTTAACACATGCTTCTCCCCGTCACATTCATGACAAGGAAGATCCATGCCACCAGGGATTTGAATGCTTTAACTGGTTCATAGAAAAGTTTCAGCCGGCCCTCATGATTCACGGTCACATTCATCTTTATGATTTAAGCGAAGAAAGAACAAGTATTGTAGGAAAAACAACAGTAGTAAATGCCTACAGTCATGTAATAATTGAAATGAATGAAAAAAAAGATTTACCTGAAGGAGAAAACATTGACTTCGACATATCTGTCATCACAAACCGCTGATGATTTTTTTAAGGCCAGAAACAAGGCCCTCTTTAACACAATTCAGCACATCCTCAATCCGGACGAAGCAACACTCATTTCTTTTTCCGATGTAAAAAAACTTCTTAAACCAAAAAATGAAGTCTATAAAGGAATGCAGGTTATTCCAATAAATTTGATTGTTGGAAGTGAAGGTCGCTACCAGGATTTTGACAATCACTTTTTTCCTAAAAGCAATTTTTTGAAAAGCCGCTGGGAACATGTTGATATGGCCCACTACCAGGATGTCAATCTGCCGCCAATTTCTGTTTATGAATTAGGGGGACTTTACTTTGTCCGTGACGGCAACCACCGCGTTTCTGTAGCAAAGGCCCAGGGCATTGAATTTATTGATGCCGAAGTCGTAAGCCTGCAAAGTGAAATCAAGCTTAAGGCTGGTTCCACAAAAGAGCAGATGATTCGCCAGGTAATTGAATATGAAAAGCGCCTTTTCTATGCCGAAACAAATTTTGGTGACATCACAGACTATTGGGTTTTAGATTTTTCACGTCCCGGCCAGTATGATGTAATTTACAACCACATTTTAATCCACAAATACTACATCAACATGGACAAAAAAGATGAGATCCCCATGGAAGATGCAATTATGTCTTGGTTTCAGAAAGTTTACATGCCAATCATAAATGCAATCGCTTCTTACACAAGACTGAAAAGTTTTAAAAATCTTAAAGTCGGAGATTTATACATCTTTTTTACCAAATATTGGGATGAATTAAAGCAAAAATACGGGAATGACTATTCTATTGAAGAAGCAGCCCACACTTTTAAGAAAAAATATTCAACAAATTTAATCACAAGGATTAAAAATCATTTCCAGAAAAGGAAAATGCAAAAAAATTTACAAAAATGATGTTTAAATAATGGAAGTCCTCCGATAATATGATCGGGGGAATTTCTAATTGAGTTCAAAGCTCCTTAAAAGTAACCTTTTATAAGGATTTTTTAACCATTTTAGAGATTCAGCTTAGTAAAACTTGACGGTACAATATTTCAATGTTAAAATAACTTTAATTTACTTAAAATTACTTAATTTCTGAGATATGTACAGGGAGTGGTAAATTGGACTTAACAAATGATTTAGCATTTATTCCGCTTTTTGCGATTGCAGGAATATCTTTAGTAGTATTTATCTTGCTCTTGTGTGTACGCGCTAAAAAAACAGCCCGCGTAAGTTTCATTTCGCTTTTGGGCATTGCTGTACTGGGAGCTGGAGCCCTTATTTTAGCTCTTATCAAACTTACAAATGCAGAAAATGATAACTTCGAATTTATCTATTATGCCGCTCTTTTTCTAGCCATCTTTCTCTTTTTGCCATATTCGATCATTTTGCTCACATTTGAACCAAAAAAAATAGCAAAACTTGTTCCTCCAAAGTACAACAGGCAGGTTGAAAAGGCTAATACGATTGCAGAAGCAAAAGAAAAACTCAACAACGAACTGGGCGAAAGTGACAAAACACTTTTGGACATAAGTCAGCAGTTTATGCTTAAAGCATCTGAATGTTTTAATGCGGAAAGCAATATGAACACCCTGCTTGATTTTGTAAACACAACTATCAAAGAAAACATCCAGGCAGATGGTGGTGCCATTCTTATGGTCGATGATTTTGATGATATTGTCAGCGTAAAATCTTTTGACGGGGACTTCCCTCCTCCATACAAGTTGCCTGCTGATATGCCACACAAACCGGTACGTGTTGCAACAAATTTCAAATTCGCAACCTTCCCTTTCAAGGACAACCTTTTTGGAGACATAGTCACAAAGGGCAAGTCTGAACTTATTACAAAGCCTGAACGCGATGACAGAATTTACCAGAATGGACCTGAAGAATTCCTTGAATGTGGTTCATATATCATCGTGCCAATGAAAAATAATGATGCAGTTATAGGCCTTGCAGCCTTTGCCAGAAAGCATGGCAACATCCTCTTTACAGAAGACGAACTTAAGACAGCAGAAGTGCTTGCAGGATTTGCAGCAGCTGCCATTAGAATTGTTGTTGCAGTTAAAGAAGTTATGGAACGCAATGATGTTTCAAAAGAAGCAAAAATTGCAAGCAAGATTCAGGAAATGCTTAAACCTGCAAAGCTGCCGGTTATTGGTGGCCTGCAGATTGGTTCTTACTTCAATCCTGTGGAAGGTGTATGCGGTGACTATTACGATGTACTTGCATCTAGAAAAGACAGAATCAGTTTTATAATGAGCGACATTGCCGGCAAGGGAATGAACAGCATGATTGTTATGACTATGCTTCGTGCAATGATTCGCCTTGTTGTAAATACTACACAGACAGCAGGAAAAATTCTTTCTTGGGTCAACAGAGGAATTGCAGGGGAATCATTTAGTACAGATCACTTTGGATCTTGTGCCTTGATCAACTACAACCCTATTGAAGGTCAGATTGAATTTTCAACGGGAGGTACAACACCTGTTCTTTACTGGAACAGCGCTAGCAAAACATTTACACAACTTTCTGTTACTTCAGAGCCTATTGGCGTAGAAAAATCAACAGAATACAAAGATTTCGTGCAAAAAGTTCAAAGTGGTGATATAATTGTTACCTACACTGACGGCTTAGTTGAAGCATTAAACGACAGAGGCCAGCAGTACGGAAAAGAATCCTTGGAAAAGATTATTAAAGCTAATAATTCTTCTTCAGGAAAGGACATTGCTAACCTTATTAAAGCTGATGTTAAGAACTTTATTGGTCAGGCAGATCAGCATGATGACCAGAGCCTGCTTGTTATAAAGATTCAATAGCTTTTGGCTGGTAATTTTTGTAAAAAAAACTGAAAAAAATTCAGCACAAGTGCCCAAAAGGTGCTATAATAACTGGGAATTAGTGGATAAGGAGAAAAACTTATGGAACTGAAAATAAGAAAGAATGGTGAAGTTTACATCGTTGATGTCAACGGTGAAATGGATTTGTACAATTCTTACAAACTCAAAGAACTTGTAATGAAAATGCTCGAGAAGAATGTAAAATCTTTCATCATCAATCTTGAGCAAGTTGACTACATTGACTCGTCTGGAATTGGTGCTCTCATCTACATCTGTTCAACAATTAAAAAGATGAATTTGAAGCTCTATATTTCTAACATTCATGGTTCAGTAAAAAAGGTTATTGAACTTACAAAGCTTATGGGTTACTTCCCTATTGCCAACAGCGTAGAAGAAGCACTCATGATGCTTAACGAGTAGTCACACCCCACGTTTAACGCAAATCAATACGAGCATTTGCTTGTATTTTGATTTGTGATTTTACTTTGCAAGATCAATCTAAAATCCTGCAAAAAGACTAGCTGCGGGATAGACAATGAGGTTTTATTACAATGGATGAAGTTAAAGAATTAAGGGCTGATGGTAGTGATCCTTTATTTGACAAAGAAAATATGCTCTATAAAGAGTTTCCATCAGATTTCAGGCAGATTAGATATTTTACTCTTTTGATTGTTCAGTCAGCTCCTTTGGAAATAAAGGAAATCAACCTTCTTGAACAGCAGATCAGTGAAGTTATTAAAAATGCCGTTAAGCACGGAAACAACTGTGATGTAAATAAAAAAGTACATGTTTGGTATTCATTTTCTTCTTCACATGCTCACCTTATTGTAGAAGATGAAGGTGAAGGTTTTAAGGATTTGGAAAAGTGGAATGACTTTAACCGCAAGCGTCTTGAATGTCTGCACACTTCAAACTTTGCTGAACTGTCAAACTATGTTTCATTCAGGACAAAGCGTTCTGACGAGCAGGATGGAGGAAACGCCCTCTTTGCTGCCTTGGAATACTGGAATGGCGGTTTTGTTTATAATGATAAAAGAAATGGCGTTGCTATGCTTAAGCACTTTGCACAAAAGCGCCACGGCGTAACAGTAGAATAATAGAAAAACTGTTGCCTTTATTAAATCCATTGATTATATTTTTTGTATTAATGGATTTTCGGGGGTGCACCGGTTTCGACAGATTTGATTAGTTGTGTGTTGCAAGTAGGCGTGAAGGGGCCTTGATCTGACAAAAAAATAACTGCAAAACGTAGAGAAGACTTCGTGTCTGAAAACGAACAGTTAGCATTGGCTGCTTAAGCTATGCCGGTACTCGTAGTGTGCTGTTCCTAACATTATGACTTACCGTCGCCAATAGGGACTTGCTTTCTTGTGATTCTGGGCGCAAGAAGGGACTTTTTCCAGAATACGGAAAAGACGCTTTTGATGCTGCTACCTTTTCCCGACAATTTTTCGCATCAATAAACTTGTAGAGGTGCACAAATGACGTTTCTGGACGGGGGTTCAATTCCCCCCATCTCCAATAAAAAAGACTGGTAATTCAGGGCTTGCAGGGGGCCTGTGGGCTTTGTGTGAGCAAAATGCAGCAAATGGGTAAGGCGAAGGCTTATACGCTGTTTTTGAGGGTGCTTAACTTTTGGAAAAAGAAGAACTGACCTTAATATGGGGCGGTTCTTTTTTTTGTTTTAAAGGGATTTTCTATAGCAGGAAAGTTTTGTGGAATTTATTTTACCCTGCCCTCTTTTATGGTAGTCTGGTGATATTTTAAGACTGGAAAATAAAAGTTTTATGGTATTTTTTAGATGAATGGAGTGATAGCGTGAGGGACTGTAAGGGCCCGCCGAAGGCGGGTTCCGGAGCGAAGCGGAGGAATGAAGGCAAAAGCCGGAACCCTGAAAGGCCCGACCCGGACGCTGTTATGGAAAAAAAATTAAGGGAGATTTTCGAGAAGCGAAAATCTCCCTTTTTTATGGAGGGCTCTACCGATTTTTTTTTTGCTGTCAGTTTTTTAATGGCCTTGACAGCGGCAGGGGCACGCCCTGAAAATTATTTTACTTTTTACGATAGAGGAAGGCGTCCTTGAATCCAAAGTTTTTGAAGCGGGCCAAAATCTGACCGTACTCGTTGATTGTGAGAGGGCCGACGAGGACTTTGTAACTGCCTTCGCTTTGGAGAAGGAGGATCGGATACTTTTCATAGTCGCCAATTATCTTTTCAATTGATTCAAGATTTGAAAGGGTGGCAATCTGAACGTAATAGAGGTCTCTGTCAAGGTCAGAAACTTTTACCAAGTGCTTTTCAACTACAGAAGAGGTGATGGTATCTTTTTCCTCTTCGGCTTGAACGTTTTCTTTCTGAGAAATTTCCTGCTGTGAACTTTCTTCTGCTACTTGAGGAGTTTTTTCTGCAGACGGCAGGAGGTCTTCGCTTGGCAAAAGAATTATTGCTTTGTAGCTGTCGTTTTCTTCTGCCTTAGGACTTTCCTTCTCTTCTGTTTCTGCTAGTGGAAGAGATTTTTCCTGGACCTTCTCTTCAATATTGTCTTCAAGTGGAACTATTTGGATAGCGTCTTCACTTACTTGAGTGCTTTCCAGACTTGATTCTTCTGCCTTTTCTTCTTGAACTGGTAGGGTGTAATTGAGGGTTTCTGGAATTGTAAGGTCGGCAACTGGCTCATTTGGATTTTCTTTGTCAGCGTCACTTACAGAATCACTTGTTTCGATGACTTCTTCTTCTACAAGAGTGATGTCCTCGATTGGTTCTTC
>CAVCWN010000314.1:0-2194 GCA_963605975.1 Desulfovibrionaceae bacterium
TGCGAAGCCTGACCTAAGCACTTTACAAAAGGCACTTTTCTTTTCCTAAAAATACATAGCCGGCCGTATGATGAGCGACGGCGAAGCCGGCAAACCTTGCAAGTCAAGGTTTGAGCGAAGAAGCTGAGCAGCTATGCTGCGAAGCCTGGCCTAAGTACTTTACAAAAGGCACTTTTCTTTTCCTAAAAATACCTAGCCGGTCGTGTAGTGGTTTGCCGAAGGCAAAGTGCGAAGCACCGAGGCGAATAGCCGAGCCACGAAAGGGCCGTTTAACAAAAGGCGGTATGCTTTGAAAAAAAAGAAGACTATTTTGCTGGCGGGGAAAATTACATTGATGTAAAAGAAAAAGGGGTGTAAAATATTTTATATGAAAAAGACAGTTTACATTATTGGGCACAGGAACCCGGATACGGATGCCGTTGTTGCGGCTTCTGCTTATGCGAAATTGAAAAATCTTATGGGGCAGCCGGAATATGTTGCGGCTCGCTGCGGGCATTTAAATCCGCAGACAGAATATATTTACAACCGCTTTAAAGTTGAACGCCCTGAATATCTTCCAGACCTTGTTCCAAAAACAAAATATTACATGAATGAAAATTACGTCACGGTTAAAGAGGATGTTTCTTTGTGGAAGGCTGTTGATAAAATGATCAGCACGAATGCGGCGGTTCTTCCAATTATAAATATTGATGGAACTTACCAGGGGCTTTTAAATGTAAATGCTTTTGCACAAAATTCTTACCGGCTTTTAAATCCAAAGGGCGGTAACAATATTATTTCTTCTATTTCACTTATTGCAAAAACTTTGAATGCTGCTCCGGTTGTGGAATTTGATGGTGATGAATATTTTAATTGCCGCATTATGATTGGAGATGATTCTGTTACGACTTTCCAAAAACTTTTGAAGGAACACGAAAGCGAAAATCTTATTGTCATTACTGGTGACCGTTCAGACTTACAGCGCATTTGTGTCGAAGCCAGGGTCAAGGCTCTTGTCATTACAAATGATTATCTTGTTTCAAAGGAGCTTCGCGATCTTGCAAAAAAGAATCATGTTTCCATTTTGTCCAGCCACGATTCAACAAGTACAACTGCTCTTTTAATTGAATATTCTTCACCGGTCAGCGCCATGGCAGACAAAGAAATTAAACCGGTTCAAGCCAGCGACACTATTCAAAAAATTCGTCCCCTGCTTGCAAAAAGTCCTTCCCGCTGTCTTCCTGTCGTTGACGATTCCTACAAGGTAATTGGAATTATCAGCGAAAGTGATTTAGTTCATGACGCAAACATCGAAGTTATTTTGGTTGACCACAACGAACCTCAGCAGGCTGTTGAAGGAATTGAACATTACACTATCCGCGAAATTATTGATCACCACAGAATTTCAACTTTTTCAACTCGCAATCCAATCAATTTTATAAATACACCTGTTGGTTCTACCAGCACAATCATTGTAAATCTTTACCGGGGTTACCACATTTCCATTCCAAAAGATATTGCTTCACTTTTGCTTTGCGGCATTTTAAGCGATACCCTGGTACTCCAGTCCAGCACAACAACCGCCATGGATATTCAGACAGCTGACTATCTTAGCAGCATCACAGATTTGGACATCAAGGAACTGGGAAATGACATCATCAAAAGCGGTTCTCACATTGGCGACCGTCCTGCCAGCGAAGTTATTTATCAGGATATGAAAGAATATTCTGAAGGAAAATTTAAATACACTGTCAGCCAGATTGAAGTTGATTCTAACAGTGAAGTTCTAAACCGCAAAGAAGAATTCTTTGCCGAACTGGACAAACTGCGCCTTCAAAGTTCTTCTCTCTTTTCTACTCTTTTGGTCACAGACATTACCACTTTGGATTCCGTCATGCTGCTTTCTTCAGATCCAAAATTTGAAGCCATGCTGACATTCCCTAAGCGTGACCAGCACATATACTTTTTAAAAGACGTTGTCAGCCGAAAAAAACAGCTTATCCCTTTGCTGTCAGAACTTGTGTCTGCTTACAGCCAGCAATAATTTTTTTGTGGAAGGGTCCCCTTTAGGAAAGATGTATTTCTTTTTTAAGGGGGATTTTTTTTGAGTTTTTGGGGGAGACTTGTGGGGAGAGGGGGCTGGTTTGGGGAACAGTGTTTCTTTTTTTTTTTGAAGAGAGACATTGGTTTCGTAAACAGTGTCACTTTTTTAGAT
>CAVCWN010000315.1:0-8124 GCA_963605975.1 Desulfovibrionaceae bacterium
CATGAATCCTAAAATCAATTCTGTCCAAAAGTGGAGCAGAAAATTTCTGCCAGTACTGGTCAATGGCCTTGCCCGAACACAAACAGATTTTTTCTTTTGAAGCAAAGTTTCCGCAAGGGCAGGGATTTGTCGCCATCAAAAGCTGAAAGTCTGCCGGGTAAACCGTAGAACGGCCAGCGCGACTCAAAGTGATTTTTTTGCTTTCCAGAGGAACACGCAGCATTTGTAAAACCGACGTGCGGAATTCCGCTGCTTCGTCTAAGAAAAGCACCCCGTTGTGACTAAGAGAAATTTCGCCCGGGATGCAGTGAGGGCCGCCCCCGCACATTCCTTCAATAGTGCAAGTCTGGTGGGGCTGCCTGAAAGGCGCCTTTCGCAAAAGTAAATTTCTTTTGGTTAAAAGACCGGTAATGGAATAAATGCGTGTTACGCTTTGCGCTTCTTCTACAGTCAAAAGTGGAAGCAGCGAAGGGAACTTTTGCAGTGCTAAAGTTTTGCCACAACCTGGCGGCCCGTATGCCAAAAGATTATGTTTCCCTGCCGCAGCAATTTGTAAAGCCCTGACCAACCGCCCCTGATTTTTTACATCCGCAAAATCTTCATCACTGTCCAGGGCTGGAAAATAAACTCCATTTATTTCCACAGCATCCGGCGGCAAAAATTTATTTTCATTCGCAGCATTTGAAGAAATAAAAAATTCTTTTTTTTGTAAAGCAGTGAAGGCTTCCTCTAGAGTATCTGCTCCAAAAACTTTCATCCCTTTAACTTCCAGAGCCTCCTCCAAATTTCCCTTGGGTACAATGCAAAGTCTTATGCCGCAATCATAAGCCGTAGAAGTTGCCGCATGCACCCCTCTAACAGGCCGCACTTTTCCGTTAAGCTCCAGTTCCCCCAAAACCATAACCGCATCATCGCCAGACCAAGGAAGATCTTTTTTTTCACCACAAAAATTTCCATCACACAAATTCCTATCGCAAGAATTTTCACTCATCGAATTTTCTTCATTACATTCCTCATTTTCCTGCTGCAATTTTTTTTCCAGCACAGCAAGGGCAATCGGCAAATCAAAACCGGCACCCTCTTTTTTTAAATCAGCCGGTGAAAGAGAAATCAAAACTCTGTCAGGCGGAAATTCAAATCCGGAATTCCGAATGGCACTTTTCATGCGCTCACGACTTTCCTTAACCGCGCCGTCCGCCAGCCCCACCAGGTCCACCGCCGGAATGCCCCGCCTCAAATCCACTTCAACGCTCACAATCGAGCCCTCGTATCCAAAAGGAGAAAAACTGTATATTTGCATAAATTATTAATAGTTTAAAAAAATCAGAAATTACAACTTTTTGTGAATTTTTTTTGAAGCATACTTTTTTTTCTTCAACCAGCCTTCCGCAACTTGCTGCGCGCGGTCTTCGCCTTTCAGGCTCAGACGGCCTTCGGCCTTGCTACAGTCTGGGCTAGGCGCATTTTAAAAACTGAAGTCACTCAAAAAAAGAAAATGCTGCAATTATTTTTTTATTTTCACTTTTCATTTATGCCATAAAAAAAGATAATGTCTTTATGAAAGACATCACACTTTTGTGCAAGGTTGTAGACAATTACGGAGATATCGGTTTTGTTTACCGCCTGGCCCGTTCAATCAGCAGAAAAAGAAAAGATTTTTCTTTAAGACTTATAGTTTCAAATCTTTCCACATTTAAAAAAATGGCAGACGAAATTGATGAAAAAAAATCCTGCCAGGAATTTATTTTTACAGATTCCCTGACCGGTCAAAAATACAGCTGGCAAATTTTTGACTGGAATGCAAGCCAAGTTTGCAAAAAAGAATTTTCTGAAAAGCGGCCCCAAATTCTTTTGGAATGTTTTCAGTGCGGCAGACCCGAATGGCTAGATGAAATTTTATTTGAAAAAGAAAATAAAACTTTTACTCAAATTATAAATCTTGAATATTTGACACTGGAAGACTGGGGCGAGGAATTTCATCTTTTGCCCGGAGGAACCAGAAGCCCCTTTATAAAAAAAATGAATTTCATTCCAGGCCTTACAAAAAAAACAGGCGGCCTTTTACTGGACGATTTTTTTACATACGCAATAAAAAATCCAGACGCTGCTTTAAAAAAACTTTCATCAGTTTTACCTTCACAAGAAATAAATTTTTTGCATGACAAAAATTATTTTTGCCTGACATATTTTTCTTATCCCAAAAATTATAAAAGCACAGTCCTTGCCTTAAAGAATTTTTCTTCCCTTTTGGAAAAAAATAATCCTTCCAAAAGCCTGGTGCTTTTTCTTGCTCAAGGTCTGTCTCAAAATGGATTTTTGGAAGAGTGCAAAAAGGAAAATGTTTCTTTTAAAATTATAAATCTTCCATATTTAAAACAGGAAGAATGGGACTGCCTTTTGACCCTTTGCGATTTTAATTTTATTCGCGGTGAAGATTCTTTTGCCCGTGCCATTTTGTCAGGCCATCCTTTTGTCTGGCATGCTTACATTCAGACAGAAGAATTTCAACTGGTAAAAGTGGATGCTCTTTTAAAAAACATGCAGCCATTTTTTTCAAAAGAAATTTTTTCTTTGCTAAAAAAATATTTTTTGCTTTACAACCGCAATTTTGAATTTTTACCCGGAAAGGAAGCCCAGGAAATTCTTTCGGAAAATAAAATTGATGGTGGGGACACTTCTTTAAATGCGCCTTTGTCTTCAAATGAGGGGGACGCTTCTTTAAAACAGCTTCAGTCACAAAATGAAGAAGCAAATCTTACCCTCCAAAAATTGCTGGAAAATCTTTTGTCCTCTTACGAAGAAATAAAAGTTTCCTTTAAGAAGTTTGCAGATTACGTAATTTCAAGCGGGGACTTAGCAGACAATTTGCTTTCTTTTGTAGACAGCGTCTGGGACAAATTTTTCTAAAAAAAAGACGCCCTTTTTGGGAGCGCCTTTGTTTGGAAAATATTTTTTTGCAAGTGGATTTTGGTGGGGCACTTTGCGAAAGATGTATTTCTATCCAAAAAGCGCCCCTGTTTAACAAAAGCAGCTTTTCTTCACAGCGGCCTGCTTTACGAAAGCAGCATTTCTATCCAAAAGCAGCCCCTCTTTACGAAAGACCCTCTTGCTCTGGGCACTTTACGAAAGATGTATTTCTATTCAAAAGAAGCACATTCTTTAACAAAATGCCCCCTTCTTCGGGCAACTTTACGAAAGATGTATTTCTATTCAAAAAGCGCCCCTGTTTAACAAAAGCAGCTTTTCTTCACAGCGGCCTGCTTTACGAAAGCAGCATTTCTATCCAAAAGCAGCCCCTCTTTACGAAAGGCCCTTTTCGCAAAAAAATCCCCTTACTCCTTATTCAATTCAGCCATTGCAGCCTTTACCATGCCGACAATTTTTTCACCAGCATCTTCTAAAGGAACAAGTTCAGCCTCTGAAGAATTTCTGTTTTTGATTTCTACATTCGGCAGATTTTTGTCCCCGACAGTTACGCGGATTGGAAAGCCGATTAAATCCATATCATTAAACTTTACACCAGGGCGTTCGTCCCTGTCATCCAAAAGAACTTCCACTCCTGCATCAGACAGCTGCTGGTAAAGTTTGTCGCAGGCATCCTTCATGGCATCCTTGTACTTGATAGGAACAATAGCCACTTGGTACGGAGCCAAAGACATAGGCCAGATGATTCCATTATCATCATGGTTCACTTCAATAACGCTTGCCAGAACACGATCCACACCAATTCCGTAGCAGCCCATTGTAGGAACAGCAGCCTTTCCGTTTTTGTCCAGGTAAGTCACATTCATTGACTGGGTATACTTTTTGCCCAGCTTAAAAATGTGGCCCAATTCGTTACCCTTAGTTGTGTAGTAAGTTCCACCGCACAAACACTTGTCCCCAGCCTTTACAGTGCGAACATCCGCATTCAGAAAGTAAGAAAAATCACGACCAGGTTCAACATGCTTAATGTGGAAACCTTCTTTGCCCGATCCTGCAACAGCATCGTGCATATCGTTTACGCTCAAATCCTGCACAATAGGACACTTAACAGTCACTGGACCAACAAAACCATGAGGAGCACCAGCAATTTCAAGCACTTCATCAGCTTCGGCCAGACATACCTCACTAGCCTTTAAAAGACCAGCTAGCTTTGCTTCGTTTACATCCAAATCTGCACGAATCAAAACGCAGACATAAGAAAGAGGGTAGTACTTTAAAGAACCTTCTGTTTTTGAAACAAGATTCTGGCAGTGAGGAGCCCCAGACAAATCCAAAGTAGAATTTATTACACGGTAAATTAAAGCCTTAATAAAAGTCTTTGGGCTTTGATTAAAGAAATGTTCCATATCCTCAATAGAAAAAACATTCGGAGTAGCAACTTCTTCAACAGCAAGGTCAGTTTTTTTCTGAGGATTTCCATCTGTGTCCACAGCAGCATCCGGAGCGCAAACAGCCTTTTCTACATTTGCCGCATAACCGCAATCCGGACAAAGAATTAAAGTGTCATCCCCAATAGGACTTTCAATCATAAATTCTTCAGACCCGCTGCCACCCATAGTGCCAGTGTCAGCCTTTACCGGAATAACCTTAAGACCCAGGCGCTTAAAAATTCTGTGGTAAGCCTTAGCGTAAGCTTGGTAACTTTGATCCAAAGATTCATCATCAGCGTTAAGAGTATAACCGTCCATCATATTAAATTCGCGACCACGCATTACACCATAGCGGGGGCGAATTTCGTCACGATATTTTGTATTAATCTGGTACATATTGATAGGCAGCTGCTTGTAAGAAGTAAGACCAGCACGGCAAATAGCAGTGTAAGCCTCTTCTGCAGTAGGGCTGACAACCATATCCTGTTCAGTACGGGTTTTTGCCTTAAGCATTTGAGGACCCATAGTTTCCCAGCGGCCGCTTTCCTTCCAAATGTCACCGGGCACAACAACAGTGGGTTTGAATTCCATAGCACCGCTTTTATCAAGTTCCTGCTTGATAATACTTTCCAGTTTGCGGTAAGCACGTAAACCAAGAGGCATGTAAGTATAAAGACCATTACCCAGTTTACGGATTAAATCAGCCCTGATCATAAGCTGATGACTAGAAATAACTGCTTCAGCCGGAGCCTCGCGCAGTGTCCTGAATGGAATTTGTGAAGTTTTCATGGGCACATTTTAATGATTTTAAAGTGTTCTCTCAAGAGATTTCGTGCTATTATAGAAAGGCAAAAAAAATTGCTTTTTTTTTGAAGCAAACCGCCTGACGTTAACGGCCCTTTCAGCCTTCGCTAACGCTCATCACCCGCGACACAGTCGCGGGTGACTACGGGCTTTCAAGGCCGGCTAGGCTTGTTTTGGAAAGGAGCATTTCTTTCGTAAAGCAATTGCGCCAAGGAGGGCGCGTTCTTTAAACCAGCCACTAGAATTGCGTAGCAATTCTAGAACGACACGAGGTCGTAGCCGGCTAGGCTTGTTTTGGAAAGAAGCATTTCTTTCGTAAAGCAGATGTTTTTTTCAGGCGGCTTTTAACATTCGCCATATTTATTTTTTTATAAAAAAGTTACTTTTAAAGGACAAATGTTTTTTTAGAGATGCCCTAAAGTAGCGCAGGAGTTAACATGAAAAAAATTATTTTATCACTTTGTCTTTTTTTGGCATGCGGCATTTTCTTTGCAGAAAAGATAAATGTAACTGTTTCTTCAAAAACTTATGAAGAAGAAGTCACACTTTTTGCAACAATCACCTATGACGCAGCAGGGCGGGAAGTGAATTACAAGGAAAGTGATGGTTATAACTATCAAAAAACATACACAGACAAGGGCCTTTTAAGGTCATTTAAAGATTCAAAAGGTTCAAGGCAGACATACACTTACAACGCAGACGGAAATCCTGTAAAAATAGACTACATTTCTACGGCAAACGGTTATTCCGGCTGGACTGAGCGCCGGGTTTATGATGAAAATGGCCGTTTAACAAAAAGCACAAATTCAAATACGGGGGCAGAAAGCCTTTATGAATACGATGAAAGCGGTACTTTGCTTGCAAAAAAGACTGGCAAAAAAACTGTTACCTACACTTATGACAAGGCTGGCCACCTTACAGAAGAAAATGACGGTGAAGGTAACGTAACAAAATATCTGTACAAAAAGGACTCTCTTGTTCGCGTGGAAAAAAGTGACGGCTTTACAGAAAACTACAAGTATGACAAAAATTTAAACCTTATCCTGGTGGAAAATTCTTCGGGCAAAAAGGAAAGTTTCCAGTACAACAAGGAAGGTCTTCTTTCCTACCGCCACACAGAAGACGGCAAAAATTATTTTTACTCCTACACTTTTTTGGATGACGGAAAAACCCCAAAAGAAGCCCTTCTTTACGTCTGGGATGACAAAAAATAAGACTTTACGAAAAAAACGCTTCTTTCCAAAACAAGCCTAGCCGGCCTTGTAAGCCCGTAGTCACCCGCGACAGAGTCGCGGGTGATGAGCGTTAGCGAAGGCTGGAAGGGCCGTTTAACAAAAGGTGGGATGCTTTAAAAAAAATAACAAAAAAAATACTTGATGACTGGAAAAAATAAAGTATAATGATAGCGTTACTATCAGCACTTTTGCTGGCAGTCATCAAGGAGTTACTATGAAATTTAGAAGAGGGGCCTTGCTTTTGGCCCTTTGTGCGGCTTTTTCACTTCCGCTTTTTGCAGAAGAAAATCCTGTGGAATACAGTTTGGGAGTTGACTTTGCTTTTTACCCAAAATGGAATCATCCTTCAACGGGTGGCTCTGATTCTTTTTATTTAGGCTTTGCTGAATTTGGCGGCATTTACAACAATCTTGAAGGACGCATAAATCTTTCGGCAGCTTACACTATTGACACTCCGCTTGGCAGCCACTGGCTTTTAAAAAGCGCAAATGTAAAGGTGACTGAAACTTTGGAAATTTCTCCGGTTTCTATTGCGCCTTCTGTGACTATTGCTTTTACTCCTCTGCCTTTTATTGTTTTGCAGGCGGGTTTTAAAGCTGGCACTGGCTGGGATATTGGAAATGTTTTTTCAGGCGGAATGTCCATTTACAATGCAGCAGAAAATAAATATGAAGCGGCCGGCGCTTTTGAAAATCTTTTTGCCAAATACTGGGTTCAGGGAACTTTCCAGTTTGACACTGGGGCAATTTTTAAGGGCGACTGGACTCACCTGCAGTTGATGTATAGTTACCAGACTTACTTTGAGGGAATGACTGGTGCGGCCAGCCAGGACTTGTGGGCATGGCAGTGTACTTCAAATAAGGTTAACGGCCTTAAGGAATACCAGCAGCTGATTCTTGCATACGCAATGCCTTTGAAATTAAGCCGTGTAGGTTTTATTTTTGAAAGTGACCGTTACTACAGTGACAATGTCTATTCAAATGCTGCATACATGGCTTCTATGGCTGACTACAATTTGAGCGCAATGGCTCAGTTGTCTTTGTCTCAAAAAGACACTCTTACCATTCTGGCAAATTTCGCTAGCCGCCGAACATACGAAACTTACGACGCCAGCCTGCCTGAATCCATGCTGACAACAAGCGGCATGGAATGGTACTTCAAGCGCCTGGCTTTAAGTTATAGTCATAAGTTTTAGGAGAATGTTTGAGGGAATGGGGTGTTTGTAAAGCGGCGCTGGTTTTGTAAAGAGCTACTTCTTTTGTAGAGCAGCACTTCTTTCGTAGAGCGCTACTTCTTTTGTAAAGCAGCACTTCTTTCGTAAACAGTGGGCTTCTTTCGTAAAGCAGCACTGCTTTCGTAAAGCGGCGCTGGTTTTGTAAAGAGCTACTTCTTTTGTAGAGCAGCACTTCTTTCGTAGAGCGCTACTTCTTTTGTAAAGCAGCACTTCTTTCGTAAACAGTGCGCTGCTTTCGTAAAGCGGTGCCTCTTCCCTTTAGCAGAATTTCTTCCCTAACTAGTCGCCTTTCACCCTATCCATTCAAATATTCAAAAGCCGAATTTGCTGCTATGGCGCCGTCGCTTGCGGCTGTAACTAACTGGCGGATTTTTTTACAGACACAGTCGCCGGCTGCAAAAAGGCCTTCTATGTTTGTTTTCATGTCGCGGTCAGTTTTTATAAAATTCTTTTCGTCACATTCAAGTCCTTCAATCAAAGGAGGATTTGCCTGCAT
>CAVCWN010000316.1:0-17473 GCA_963605975.1 Desulfovibrionaceae bacterium
GAACTGAACAAGTGTGCCTTCTCCTTTTACTTTGTCAAGTGATTTTGTCTATTTCTTTAGATTATAACGTTTTTTTGTAAAAAAACAATGTTTTGTCATTTTTTTATGCAATTTAGTTTTACATCTGCCTAAATAAAATTTTTTCCCATTTCCAAAACACTATTCCACATATTTTCTATAACTGTCCTGCGAAAATTAAGGTCTTTGGCACCGGATATTTTTGCTCTGGGAAATTTATTTTTTTTAGATATTTCTTTGTTTTTAATTTCCACATTGCTTTTTATGCCAAAAAAATCAAAAAGCAGTTTTTCTGCCAAACGGGCATTTTGGCTCAAATATATTACTGTGGAAGTAAGCCTAAGTCCTTCCATTCCCCGCCGGTCATACATGTCCAGAAAGGTTAAAAGATAGTTTTTACAGTCTGCCTCTTCTTTTTCAGAAAGATTTTCTTTTTGCTGCAAGTAAATAAAAATCAGCATAAGAAGGGCAAAGGGGCAAAGTTTCCAGTCAATTTTTTTTAAATATTCGCAAGACTTTTGCATTTCACCATTTTCGTAAGCCAGTACCGCAAGATTAAAAAGGGCAAATTCTTTTGCATCCGCAGTTATATTTTTTGACTCTTCCAGAAAAGAATAATTTTCTTCCATATTTTCACCCTTTTCTATGCAGATTCCGGCATAATCAAATTGAGCATAAAGGATTTTTTCACCAGCAAGTTCCTTTAATTTTTTAACTGCCCCATTGTTTTTATACCAGCTTGAAATAATTTTCTTTGTCATGAAACACAGTATAGTTTTAAATTTACAGAAAAATCAAAAAAATCTTCCAAATAAAAGAAAAAACTTGCATTAAAAAAAATCCTTACTTACAATTTAACCATGAATTTAACAGAAGAAGAGATGTCAACTATTGACGGGCAAGTGACTTTTGCACTTTACGTATGTTCAAAGGAATTAATCAGGCGATATTCCATTTTGCTTTCAGATTATAATCTTACATATACGGCTTACCTGGTACTTTTGTGTCTTTGGGAAAAAGATAACCTTACCGTAGCAGAATTAGGCAACAAAATGTATTTAAATTCCGGGACATTAAGTCCTCTGCTAAAAAAAATGGAAAGGCAAAATTTAATTTCGCGCAAAAAAAGTACAGCCGATGAAAGAAAGGTTTTTATAAAACTTACCCCAAAAGGAAGAGCCCTTTACCATTCCTGCAAAAGTTTTCCAAGAAGACTTTTTGAATGTGATTTTCTGCCCAAAGAAAAAGTCCCTCAGCTTTTACAATCTTTGCATGACATTATGGATAATTTCATTGTCCTTCAGTAAAGTGATTTCATAAGTTTTGTAAAACTTTTTACTCTATTCAAAAAGCGCATAGCCGCGATGGGAGTGAGCACGAAGTGAGTGCAGAGCGCAGCGGCGCACCGGAGCGATAGCGTAGTCACGGACAGCGCGTAAAACAAAAGGCGGAATGCTTCTAAAAAAATTTTTCCATTTAGAAATTCTTTTAGTCCGAACAGAAATTCTTTTTTAAAAATCTTGCGAAAGAGAAAATGTGGCTGTATATTTTTAATATCAATTAAACGATTGCTTAATTGATGAACCGTCTAAATGTTTGTATAAGAGGTGACTAAAATGAAAAAGACTTTTTCGATTGAAGTAGACTGTGCAAATTGCGCAAACCTTATGGAGGAAGCTACAAAAAAAACTGCCGGCGTTTCTGGTGCAGTTGTAAATTTTATGACACAAAAAATGATTGTGGATTTTGCAGAAGGCGTTGACGAAAAATCAACGATGAAGGCTGTTTTAAAGGCATGCAAAAAAGTTGAACCTGACTGCGAAATAGAATTTTAATTCGCTGCAGAATTTTGAAGGAGAATGCGATGACGAAGAAACAAAGAAAAATGCTTTCACGGATTATCATTTCTTTTGTGGGACTTGTTCTAATTAATCTGGCAAAAAAAATTCTTGTGATTAACGGCACTGCTTTTAAAAATATTTTCTTTGGCATTCCTTTAATTCTTCTTTACCTTGCTGATTACATTGTGATTGGCGGTGACATTTTAAAAAAAGCAGGCAAGGGAATTTTTAACGGCCGCCTCTTTGATGAAAATTTTTTGATGGCACTTGCAACACTCGGAGCTTTTGCGCTTGCCCTTTACGAAAAAAGTGGTGACTTCAACGAAGCAATTGCGGTTATGCTTTTTTACCAGGTGGGCGAATTTTTCCAGGGCATTGCTGTTGGTAAAAGCCGTAAAAATATTTCTGCTTTGATGGACATTCGCCCGGATTACGCAAATATTGAGCGCGATGGAAAATTAATTCAAGTCAGTCCGGATGAAGTTTCGGTGGGCAGCATAATCATTGTTCAGCCTGGAGAAAAAATTCCTATTGATGGAAAAGTCCTTGATGGAAATTCAACTTTGGACACATCTGCTTTGACGGGTGAAAGTTTGCCACGGTCTGTAAAAGTTGGTGATGAAATTATAAGTGGCTGCATCAACTTAACTGGACTTTTAAAAATTCAAACTACAAAGGCTTTTGGGGAATCAACAGTTTCTAAGATTCTTGAACTGGTTGAAAATTCCACATCACGAAAATCTAAGTCTGAAGCTTTTATTTCTAAGTTTGCAAAAGTTTACACTCCTGCGGTTTGTTTTTCTTCACTCGCACTTGCAATTATTCCGCCGCTAATAAGAATGCTTTTCTTAAAGACAGACGCTTTGTGGCAGGAATGGATTTACCGTGCTTTGACTTTCCTGGTTATTTCCTGCCCTTGCGCTTTGGTCATCAGCATTCCGCTTTCATTTTTTGCGGGAATTGGCGGTGCCAGCAGGGAAGGAATTTTAGTTAAGGGGTCAAACTATCTGGAAACCCTTTCCAAGGTAAAGACAATTGTTTTTGATAAAACTGGAACTTTGACGCAAGGTGTTTTTGAAGTAATCGGCATTCATCATTCAGCTGTTGAAAATGAAAAACTGCTTGAGTATGCGGCCCTTGCTGAATGTTCTTCGACACATCCAATCAGTAAAAGTTTGCAAAAGGCTTATGGAAAGGAAATTGACAGAAAGCGTGTGAGCGATATTGAAGAAATTTCAGGACATGGAATTATTGCAAAAGTCGATGGAATAGAAGTTGCTTGTGGAAATGAAAAACTGATGTCTAAGCTGGGGCTTGAAGCTTTGCCTTGTTCGCATGCAGGAACTGTAATTCATATTGCACTTGATAAAAAATATGCTGGTCACATTTTGATTGCAGATGTTATTAAGGCAAATTCTTCTAAAGCAATAAAGGCTTTGAAAAAATCCGGAGTAAGAAAAACTGTTATGTTAACCGGAGACATAAAAAAAGTTGCAGAAGATGTTGCTTCAAAATTGCAACTTGATGAAGTTTACAGCCAACTGCTGCCAGAAGATAAAGTTCGCAAAGTGGAAGAGCTTTTGGCATCAAATAGTGACGGAAAACTGGCTTTTGTTGGTGATGGCATAAATGATGCGCCTGTTCTTTCGCGGGCAGATATTGGAATTGCGATGGGGGCCATGGGAAGTGATGCAGCCATAGAAGCAGCGGATGTTGTTTTGATGGATGATGATCCACTTAAAATTTCCAAGGGAATAAAAATTTCTAAGAAATGCCTTAGGATTGTTTACGAAAATATTGTTTTTGCACTGACGATAAAATTTGCATGTCTTGTTTTGGGAGCCTTTGGAATAGCAAACATGTGGTTTGCAATTTTTGCAGATGTTGGAGTGATGATTCTGGCTGTCCTGAATGCAATTCGTGCACTGAATGTAAAAAAACTTTAAAAGATTTATGCAGCTTTTAAAAATGATTTTGATTTTATTTTGATTTTTCTTTCGAAGGAAAATTTTTAAAAAAAAATTTTTTTGATGAAAAATATTTCTCCTGATGATAAAATCAAGTCATGACAGGAGCTGCATATGAAAATTGAAAAAGTAAATGTAGACGATGCAAAAGAACTTTTGGAAATTTATGCGCCTTATGTAAAAGATACTGCCATCTCTTTTGAATACGATATACCCTCCCTTGAAGAATTTTCTCAAAGAATAAAATCTATTTCTACCAGGTACCCCTACATAAAAGCACTTGATGATGAAAATAAAATTCTTGCGTACGCTTATGCTGGTCCTTTTAAAAGTCGTGCGGCTTACGACTGGGCTGTTGAAACAACAATTTATGTTAAACAGGGGATGCAAAAACAAGGCATAGGTCGAAAACTTTATGAAGAACTTGAGCGTCTTTTAAAAGAAATGGGCATTTTGAACATGAATGCCTGTATTGCAATGCCAAAAGAAAATGACTGTCACTTAACCACAGGCAGTTTTAACTTTCACAAAAAAATGGGTTTTGAAATAGCTGGCACCTTTCACAGCTGTGGTTACAAATTTAATACTTGGTACGATATGATATGGATGGAAAAAATGATTGGTCCGCATTTACAAAATCAAGGCAACATTTCCTTTTATGACTGCAAATGAAAAAAGATTTTTTTAAGAAACATTTAAGACAGATTATTTCTATTTTGATTTCTATAATTCTCACAGCTGCTATAACTTTTTTAGAAATGAATTTTTCTTCAAAAGATTATGGGGGGCAAAAAAAGTTTTTGCGTTTTTTAAGTGACGGCTGTTTTTTTAGTGGATTATTTTTTTTAATTTTCGCAATGCTTTCTTTTGCAAGGCGTCACGGGGGCTTTGACCTTTTGTTTTTTACGGGAAGAAAGATTAAGGAAAATTTTAGAAGAAGCAAAAATGACAAAGAAAAAAAACTGTCTTACTACG
Organism: Desulfovibrionaceae bacterium; assembly: GCA_963605975.1. Classification (GTDB taxonomy): domain Bacteria; phylum Spirochaetota; class Spirochaetia; order Treponematales; family Treponemataceae; genus Treponema_D. The sequence goes on from CAVCWN010000316.1 coordinate 4,802, forward strand.
ATTTTATTTTGGAGCGTAAGGAAAAAAGTTATCCTCCTGTCTGGCACATTTTTATAATTGCGGGACTGCTTATTTTGCTTTCTCTTATTTTTGCAGGATTTTCTTTGGGATTTAAAATGCAGTAGCGATGTGCAGGGCGCCGAAGGCGTTCCGGAGCGTAACGAAGTGAAGCGGAGGAATAAGCGTCAGCGGAACCCGGAACGTAGCGACCCGGAGCGAAGCGGAGGGGACTGCCCTAAAAAAGAAAAAAATTATTATAATAAAAATATTGAGGCGCACATGATTTATTCAGATTTTAAAGGATTGAAAATTTCACAACTGGGTTTTGGAGCAATGCGTTTGCCATGCAAGGCTGACAATAGTGTTGATCAGGAACAAGTTAATTTGATGACGGATTTTGCTATTGAAAATGGAATTAATTATTTTGATACGGCTTACCCTTATCATGGTGGCATGTCAGAAATTTGTATTGGAAAAGCGCTGGCTCGGCACCCGAGGGACAAATGGTTTCTTGCAACAAAATATCCTGGTCATCAATTTGCATCTTCTTATAATCCGCATGCAACTTTTGAAGAGCAGCTGAAAAAATGTAATGTTGAATATTTTGATTTTTATCTTTTGCACAACATTTACGAAAATTCAATTAAAAATTATCTTAACCCAAACTATAAAATGGTGGAATATTTTATTGAAGAGCGCAAGGCTGGCCGAATTAAGCATCTTGGTTTTTCAACTCACGCAGACATTCCCTGCTTAAAGGAATTTCTTGAAGCTTACGGCGACCAGATGGAATTTTGCCAGATTCAGCTGAACTACATGGACTGGACCTTGCAAAACGCTAAGGCAAAATATGAACTTTTAACTTCTAAAAATATTCCAATTTGGGTGATGGAACCTTTGCGCGGGGGAAAACTTGCTTCTATGCCGGAAAAATCTTTAAAAGAACTGCAGGCTTTTCAAAAAGATGCATCTCCTTTGTCATGGGCTTTTCGTTATTTAAAGACTTTACCAAATGTGAAAGTTGTTCTTAGCGGCATGTCCTCTTTGGAACAGCTTAAAGAAAACACAAAAATCTTTGCAGAAGAAAAGCCTCTTTCACCGAAAGAAGTAAATCTTCTTTATTCAATTGCGGAATCAATGAAGGATTCTTTGCCATGCACTTCCTGCCGTTACTGCACTGCCGGCTGCCCAAAAAAACTGGACATTCCGGAGTTGATAAAATTCTACAACGATTTAAAATTCCAGGATTCTTTTACTGTTTCCATGCGGCTTGAAGCTTTTGAAAAAGACAAACTGCCTTCTGCCTGCATAAAGTGCCACAAGTGCGAAAGTATCTGTCCTCAAAAAATTAAAATTGCAGATGCCATGGAAGAACTTTCTGCGAAATTTGAAAAGATGCCTCGCTGGGCAGAACTGTGCCGTCAAAGGGAAGAAGCTGCAAAAAAAGCGGCTGCTTCTTTAAAATAATTTTTAAGGTTGAACGCTGTGACTGAAAGTGAAAATAAATTTTACAAAGATGGTTTGCGTTTTGAATGCAACAATTGTTCCAGATGCTGCCGCTTTAAAGGCGGAGTAGTTTTTCTAAGTCAGGAGGATTTAGAAAATCTTTCAAAATGGGCAGGTCTTACTTGCCGGCAATTTATTGAAGTATATTGCAGGAAGGTTGAAGATGATAATGGCAGGCAATTTCTAGTTTTAAAAACTTTGTCTAACGGCGACTGCGTTTTCTGGGACAAAGAAATATATGGCTGTCAGGCTTACCAAAGTCGGCCCTGTCAATGCAGGACATACCCTTTCTGGACAAAAATCCTTAAAAGCGAGGAAAGCTGGCAAAGAGAAAAAATCAACTGCCCCGGAATAGACTTCGGACCCCTGCATACTTTTGACGAAATTCAAAAAGAACTTGAAGTTTACGAAAACAGAAAGGCTTTGAATTAAGGCGGAAGGCAGGAGAAAATGTTCTTTTTACAATTTAAGGCTTTTCTATAGACTTCATAAATATAACAAGTTATTATGTATTAAAGCAAAAAGGAGGCAACATGTTTAATTTACAAGTTAAACGCTTTTTTATTTCTATTTTAATTCTTTTTATTTCGGCATCATTTTTGACAACTTTGTCTTGTTCAAAAAATGCTTATGCTGCAATAAAAGTTGTTGATGAAGATTTTTCTGAATCGGAGTACAAGGATTTTTTTGTTCTTTCGGTGAATCCGGAAGATTCCCTTCCTTCTTCGGTAAAATATCCTTCTATACAAGTGCAGTTCAGTCAACCAGTAATTCCTTTGGCAAAACTGGCAGAAGAATCTGCAACAAGTGAATTCTTTTCCATTGAACCACCTCTTGAAGGAACTTTCCGCTGGCTGGGTACAAGCCTTTTGTCTTTTGAAACAAGTCAGGAAATTCCGTCTCAGGCTGAATATACCATCAAAGTAAATCCCCAGATAGAATCTCTTTCCGGAGTAAAACTTTCCGGTCAAACAACTTTTAAATTTCATTCAGAAGAACTGGAAGCGCTTTTTATTCGTCCAGCATACGAATCTGTTAAAGCAAAAAATTATGTTGACAGAAATTGTGTTCCACCGGAGCTTGCCGATTCAATCGCATTATTTTTTAATTACCCTGTTGATTGTGATTATGTTTCAAAATTTATTTCAGTCGGAACAAAAAAACAAAAATACAATTTTACGGCAAAGCAGCTGTATGATTATGCAATTGAAATTACTTTGGACAAAAGCAGCCAAATTCCTTTTGATGAAGAAATTTTTGTTACTTTGGAAAAAGGCGCTGCCTCTAAAGAAAAGTCTCTTGCAACTTCAAAAGAAAAATCTCTTTCTTTTAAAACTGGTTCTGCTTTAAAGTTTAAAAGCATTTCCGGCAAAAAATATGATTTTCCAAATTCAATTGTTTTGGAATACAGCCGCGCTTTAAAAGAAGGCCAGGAAGATGTTATCCTTAACTCACTTTCAATCGAACCTTCTTCGGACTTTTTACTTACAAAAGAAAATATTTCTGTTAAGGGCGCCTATGTTGTTATCGGTGGAATTGAATTTGAAAATGACACAGAGTACACCGTTTCTTTAGACACAGACCTCTATGACAACTTTGGCAAAATTTCTGAAAGCAGGGCTTTAAATCAAAAAGTAAAAGTCAACAAGTCAAACAATTCTTATGTTTATTTTGATTACAGTGATTTTTCTATTCTCGAAGGTCAATTTGAACCTAACATAGCTTTTTCTTATAAAAATCCAGTTGATGGATATTATGGTGTTAAACCTGTTATTGAAGGCCAGGATGAAGATTCAACAAATTTTGCATACTTTCAGTCTTTTGATTCTTCTGAATATGTAAAAAATGAAAATAAAGTTGTTGTTGTTCCTTTAAGGGATGTAATCAAAAAAACAAAGAACGGTTACAGCGGGGCAGCCTTCTTCTATTCAGCATTCCAAATTCCAGAATATTATTCATGGTATGACAGCGAAAGAATTGTAAGCCGTACAAAGTCTCAAACTATTCAAGTTACAGATTTGGGTATCACTGTTCGCTATGACACAAACAGAGCTCTTGTTTTAGTAACAAAACTATCCACCGGTCAGGCCCTTCCTGGCGCAACTGTTAATTTTTATGATGCAGGTGAAAACTCTTATCAACCTAGCCTTATAAAAAAAGGTGACATCATTCTTTCAGCCATAACTGACCAAAATGGATTTGCCGAATTAAAATTTGACAAGCGCCTGGAAAGAAATAACGGTTACTACATAGAAGCAATTTATGAAGATGACAGCGTTTACTGTGCACCAAATAATGTTAACATGTGGAGCACTGCTGCTTACTCAGACCAGCTTATTAAACCGTTGGTTCCAGAATACAGAACATTCATGTTTACAGACAGAATGCTTTATAAACCAGGTGAAAAAGTTACTTTCCGTGGAATTGACCGTGCTCTTTTAGACGGAAAATATTCTCCTGTAAATGAAAACTACAGCCTTAAACTGACAGATGGTGACTGGTGGAATCCTAAGACTATTATGGAAATTTCTACTGGTACTACAAGCCAAAACGGCACTTTCTGGGGTACAGTTACTTTACCGGAAGACCTCAAGCCTGGTGATTACCGCATTTATTACCAGACAGGTACACATAAAAAATCTTGCAACATTACAGTGCAATTCTTTGAAAAATTGCGCTTCCAGGCAACGACAAGTTTCCCTAACATCACTTTCTACAGCGGCGATGAAGTTTCTGCCAACATAAGCGCTTCTTACCTGGGTGGCGGAACAATGAATGGCAGCCATTACGAAACAAGTTGGGAACGCTTCCCTGGATATTTTTCTGCAAAGGGTACAGATTTTGAATCTTACACATTCGGGCCAAATTCTGACTACGACGGCGGCCAGTATATTTCTACATCCGAGGGTACACTTTCAGATGATGGCAGTGCAAATGTCAGCGTAAAGTCTGGAAACGAAAAATTAAAGGGTACACCTTATTACTATCGTGTAGAAAGTTCAATTTCAGATATAGGAAATCAAATGATTTCTACCTCAGCTTCTGTCATAATTCATCCGGCAAGATATTACATAGGATTGAGTTCTTACAAAGATGTTTCCGGATTCCCAAAAGCTGGTTCTGCATTAAAATTTGACTATATCCTTCTTTCTCCGGATAAGGAAATTGCTTCAAGTGACGTACTTGGCAAACAAATGAAAATTGAACTTATTCATGACAAATGGATAAAAGTTCAGCAGGCAAGCGTTACTGGAAAACTTTACACCCGCTGGGAAAAGCAGACAGAAACTGAAGTAGAAACAAATGTTACTCTTAAATCTTCAGCCAGTCCTTCAAGTTTAACTGTTACTCCAAAAGAAGGCGGTTCTTACAAATTACGACTTTCTTCTACAGACGTTAATGGAAACGAAGTAATCACTGAAAGAAATTTCTACGTTACAAGTTCCGATATGAACTGGTTCTACAACGCTGATGAAACTGAAATCAAAATGACAGCAAATAAATCGCTCTACAATGTTGGTGATACCGCTCAGATTTTTATGGAAAGTCCTCTTCCTGCAGGAACTTACATGATTACAACTGAACGTGAAAATATCATCAGTCACGAACTTAGAACTTTGGACAAATCAACTGACGTCCTCAACATTAAAATTGATTCGTCTTATGTGCCTGTTGTTTACGTGACAGTTTCTTCTTATTCAACACGTACTGCTTCTCCAAAAGAATCTTATGCAGATGTTGACCTTGGAAAACCAAAGGGGTACTTCGGACTTGCACGCCTTAACGTAAGCACAGATGCAGTCAGTTTCAATGTAGAAATTACTCCATCAAAAACAACATACCGCCCTGGCGACGATGCTTCCATTTCACTCCTTGCAAAAGACAGTAAAGGTAATCCTGTTCCAAATGCAGAAATTACTTTGATGGCTGTTGATCGCGGTGTAATTGATTTGGTGAATTATCATGTTCCAGATCCAATTGAATTCTTCTGGTCAGCTTATAATTTCCCGGATTGCGTAAAAGGTGGTGACAGCCGCTACTACTTGCTTGATCCAGTTACATTCGAAAACAAAAATCTTATTGGTGGCGACGAAGGGTCGGATGACAAATTTGATGAAAGAAAAAATTTCGATCCTACAGCACTTTTCCTTCCTTCATTAAAGACGGACGAAAATGGTAGGGCCAGCTGTAATTTTACTTTGCCAGATTCTTTAACCGCTTACCGCATCACAGCAGTTGGCGTAAAAGAAAATAATTTTTCTATTAACGAAGATGAAATTTCTGTAGCAAATCCTGTGTCTGTAAGACAAGTGCTTCCTCGCATGCTTCGTGTAAACGATAAGGGCGAACTTGGCGTAGTACTTTCTAATTTAGACAACACAAGCCACACCCTCGATGTTGAAATGAACATTTACTCCGGAATAGAAAAGAGTGGAACAAAACAAAGTGCCGGTCAAATTCAGAAGTTGCCTGGAAAAGCTTCAGTCATTGGAGAAAGTAAGAAGCAAATTTCTGTTGGTGCTAACAAAAGCGATTCTTTGATGTTCCAGATTTCTGCCGAAGAAGAAGGATGGATAACAGTTGAATTTATTACAAAAAGCGACGTTCTTAACGAAAAGTTGCTTCTTCCTCTGCAAATTGAAAAACCATACATCTGGGAAAGTGTAACTACGGTTGGTCAGATTTATGGGGACAATGCAACTGAAAGTCAAACAGAAGAACTTGTTCTCCCTTCAAATATTGAAGATGGTAAAGGCCAGCTTAAAATCGTTCTTGATCCAACACGCTTAGGCACTTTAACAGACGCCATTTCTTACGTCTTCCATTATCCTTATGGTTGTTTGGAACAGCGTTCATCAGCAATTCTGCCACTGGCAATTTTTGGTGATTATATTGATGTATTTGGAATGGAAAATGAAGTTTTGGATCCAGATAGCGTTATAAAAGAAGAAGTTGCTTCATGGAAAGCTTACCAGCTTAGCGATGGCGGCTTCCCTTACTGGAAAAATGGTAAAACTTCAAATGCTTACGTTTCTGCCCGCATTGCAGAAATTTGTGCAATCTGTCAGGACAAGGGTATTGATATAAGTCAGTCAATTAACATAGATTCTCTTTCTGCATACCTTTATAAGAATGCAGTTGAACTTCTGTCTGAAGAAAGTTCTTCACATGGAATGAATGAATTTAATGCTGCTTACTATTTCTACATTTTGTCTAGATTGAACTATGCTTTCAACACTTCTTACCTATCAAACATTATGGAAAGCAAGATGACAGATGTTGATACAGCAGCTTATGTTGCTTTAACATATATCAATCTTGATCAAGAAATCGTTGCAAAGACCATAGCTAAGTCTTTAAGAAAATACGTTTCTTATACAACAAGAGGTTGTTCTATTTCTTCAATGATTGATTCAAATTCAATTTACATTGATCCGTTTATGCGTGGCTCTTCAACAGCATTGGCTCTTTTACTCAAATTGAATTCCCTTCTTGATGCAAATGATGAAATTAATCAGCACTTGCTTTTTGAACTTTCGATGATTCAAAAAGAAGGAAACGGTTACTGGCATTCAACTTCAGAAACTGCCCGTGTACTTGATTCAATTGCTGCATACATCTGGGCAAATGATTTTGACAGTTTGGATTTCACAGCAAGCGCTCTCCTTGGCCAGGCAAAAAATCCGGAAGAACCAATTTCTTCAAGTGCTAAAAATATTTTAGCAACTGGCAGCTTCAAAGGTGCTTCTGCAAAATCAGTTGAAGTCATTTCAGATTTCCAAAAAGGTCCTCTGTCAAAAGTTAAGCGTGACGAACCACTGGAATTAACTTTCTCTAGAACGGGTAAAGGCACTCTCTTCTACACTGCCAGCATGAAATATGCAGTAAAAACAGAAGAACAATTTGCTAAAGATCACGGCATTTCTATTTCTGTCATTTACTACGACGCAAAAACTGGTAAATCTGTTTCCGGAGACAAGCTTATTCAAGGAAACACTTACAAAGCAAAAGTCTGTCTTTCTACAGTAAAAGACCGCTCACACGTAGCAGTACGCATTCCAGTTCCTGCCGGTTGCGAAGTACTTAATGCCGCATTCGACACAACTGGTACTTTGCCAAAAGAAACCTCATCTGTAACAAACACAAATTCAGAAACTAGTACAGATGACTTCCCATGGCGCTACTATGATGACTGTGATGATGAAGAACTTTACTACGCTTTCACTAAAAAAGATAACTCTTACTTCTACCAGTACTATGGTCCTCTTTCAAGTCAGGCAATTTATGATTGTGAAGTTCAATACTTCTTTGATGAACTTTACCAGGGCTACCAGGAAATGAATTTCTACTTCCGCGCAACACGTAAGGGAACATACAACCTTCCTTCTGCGAGTGCCGAATGTATGTACCAGGAAGAAATTTTCGGTAGAACAAACGGAAAAATCTGGACTGTTGAATGATAAAAAAAATTAAAACAATCTTGAGTCGCTTTCCAAAGTGGCTCAAGATTGTCCTTTGCCTGATTTTCTTTTTTATTTTTCTCCATTTAGTTCTAAAAGCAATTCCTTCTGCAAAATTAGAGTCGTTTTTAAATCAGCAGTACAGTAGCCGCTTTTACGACACAAAAGGCACACTTCTTTATATCATGCCTTTGGAAAACGGATTGCGCCGTGAATATCGTTGTCTAAGTGAATTACCCCAGCACTTAATCGACCAATTCATAAAGGAAGAGGATAAAAATTTTTTCATTCACCCGGGAATTGATCCTATCAGCATAATTCGTGCTGCATTCGAAAACAAAAAAGCCGGTAAAATTGTAAGTGGTGCTTCCACAATTACAATGCAGCTGTCTAGAATCATCTGGCCCAGGAAATCAACAAATGTTACTTTAAAAACCAAAATAGGCGAAATGTTCAAATCATTTTACCTGGAAGCAAAATTTTCCAAGAAACAAATCCTTGAACTTTATTTAAACAACCTTCCTTTCGGTTACCAAATTGAAGGAGTCTCTTCTGCCGCAAGAAGCTTTTTTGGCACAGAACCTTCCCTTCTTACGCAAGACCAAATAGAAAAACTTTCTCTTATTCCGCGCCGACCTTCAGATTACGCTCCGGCTAAAACTTATACATACCCAGCAAAATGTCCACACTTCATAAATTACATTATTAAATCTTACAAAGAAAAAAATGAAGTTATTCCTGCAGATTTGCATCTAAGCATAGATGAAGAACTCAATTCAAAAACAGAACTTCTTTTGCAGGAAAAACTTGAACAATACAAAGATGCACGAGTTCATAACGGCTCAGCAATTGTAATTGACAACACGACAGGCCAGATTTTGGTCTGGGTGGGAAATGCTTCTTATAAAGATGAAAAATACAGTGGCCAAATAGACGGAGTCCTTGTAAAAAATCAGCCTGGCTCTTCCATAAAACCCTTTCTTTACGCACATTCGCTGGAGCACGGATTTTCGCCGTCATCAGTTTTGCCAGATATTCCACAGGATTTTGGTGGAGAACGTGTTTACGTGCCATTCAACTTTAACAACCACTACAACGGTCCCGTCCGTTTTAGAGTAGCCCTGGCATCATCCCTCAACGTACCGGCTGTTTATCTGCTTTACCACGTAGGAGTTGATTCTTACCTGGAAACCCTAAGCAAACTGAATTTTTATTCCCTTAAAGATCAAAGGCAAAATATAGGCCTTTCCCTTGCCCTGGGTGGAAATGAAGTTTCACTTTACGAAATGACACGAGCCTTTTCTGTTTTCCCTCGCGATGGAAACATTCCAAATTTAACATTCGAAAATGACGCAAAAGCACAAAAGGTAGATCCGCAAAATCAAGTTTACCAGAAAGACACAGCCCGAATCATTTGCGACATTTTAAGCGATAAAAATGCCCGCTCTTTGGGATTTGGCCATTCTAAAATCTTCGATACAAGTTATCCTGCCATTTTTAAAACCGGCACCTCTAACCAGTACCAGAATATTATCGCATTAGGTGCAACTTCTGAATACACAGTCGGTGTCTGGATGGGAAACTTTCAGGGGGAAACAGTTATCCGCGAAACCGGCAGCAGTATTCCGGCTTCAGTGGTTCGCATTTTGTTAGATGATTTAAATAATATAAAAGCCGGTCGCCCATTCGCAGCCCCTAGTTCCTGCAAAAAAGTAGAAGTCTGCTCCCTTTCAGGCATGCGACCTTCATCTTTGTGCCCAACAACAACTTTGGAATTTGTCAGCAACCAAAGCGAAAAAGATCAGTCGCAAACAAAAAAATCAAATGTTTGCGACTGGCATATTTTGGTAAACAACAGCGTTCAAATTTCCTACCCTAGTGAGTACCAGCACTGGGCTTCTTCAAGAAATTTTTCTGGAACGATCACAAGTTTTGATTCTCCGCTAGAAATACTTTATCCAAACAACAAAGCCACTTACTACTATGATCCGGGAACAAAGGGCGCCCAGCAAAGCATTTCTGTAAAAGCGTACGGCGGCACATCTTCAAGAGCCAGCCTTTACCTGGACGACAAATTCTTTGGCAGTGCGGAAAATCTTTTTGAATGGTACATTCCACTCACTCTTGGTCAGCACAAAATTACAGTTGTCTGTGCCAACCAGGAAAAAAGCATTTTCATAAATGTAAAATAAAAAAATCCCAGCCGACTGACTGGGATTTACTTTAGGTTATCTCTAAAAATTGAAATCTTTAGAAACTTCCTTTAGCGAAAATTATTTTTCTACAGAAGCTCCTTCATTTGAGAAACCGATTTGTGCAACTTTGAAAATTAAATTTTCGCTGTCGATTACACCCTGGAGGGTTACAGTTTTATTTTTTAAAGCGGCCAGGTCATCCAGTGAAACTGTGTCGAAAACTTGAACGGCAAACTTTCTTTTTGAAGCTTGTGCTACAAAAGTAATTGTTCTTTTTTCGCCCTTTCCTTTTACTTTGATTTTTCCTGTGATAGGAATAATTTTTTCTTCAGCTTTAGCTTCTGTTTCTGCTGCGGCTGGGCTTTCGTTTGTTGCTGCCTGTGAAAAAGCGGTTGTAGAAGCGGCAGATAAAAGTGCAAGTGTAAATGCTGCTATTTTTAAAGATTTTTTCATAATGATCCTCCGACTGAATTCTCAGTTGAAAAGTTTTTGGGTTACCACGCAGACTGCGCTTTTTTCTTAACCCTTATATCTACATAATAATTCAACTGAAACAAAATAACATGAATTTGGCGTTATTTTTTTAAAATTTAGAAAATTCTAATGATTGGATTTTTTGACTAATTTACGAAGGGCAGACGCTAATCAGCTAATCTGCCCCTGCTTTGTAATTAAAATCTTTCTTATTTAAATTTTTTTCCGTCAGAAAATGCAGTTCCTGCAATATCACCAAGTTTTATGTATTTGTGATTTACAGGATCGTAAGTTATAGGCTGAAGTTTTGCAGGATCGATTTTTCCCTCTGTAAGAATTGATTCATCTGCTAAAACATTCACTATATCAGCAACAAGGTAGTCAGAAACCATATCGTAGCTGACCAATTTACATTCCAGGGCCATTGGCAGTTCGTTGATAACTGGAGCATCAACATTCTGGCTTTTTGTTACAGTGAAATTTACTTTGCCCAGTTTGTCTTTCGTAGTATTTGCTGATGCAATTCCAAGGTAGTCACATTCAGCAACATGTGAAGCATCCGCAAAACTTACAGTAAAAGCCTTTTTGAGCAAAATATTTTTTGCAGTTTTGTGTTCGTGGCTTAAACAAATGCCAATTTGATTTGTATTGTGAATTCCACCCCAGGCTGCATTCATTGCATCTGCCTGTGATTCTTCATCATAAGTAGCTACGATTAAAACCGGCATAGGATACATAAATGTCTCTTTTCCAAAATCTTTTTTCATAAAATCCTCCTGTAAAAAAATTTTTTTTAGGCTTTACCCTAAAAAGCACAGCCCTTAATATTTTCGTAACTTATTTCTGCTTTTGAAAATTTTCTAAATCTTCATCTGTTCCAAGTACAAAGTGACTTCCGCCTACACAATGCAAAGTGCCTTTGTTGTAATCCAGACCGCTTTTTTCGTAACTGTAAGTTTGAATAGTACGATTTTTTTCCACAATAGGATTTGGCCGCGGAATAGCAGACATAAGGCTTTTTGTGTAAGGGTGAAGAGGGTTAGAAAATATCTCTTCTGTTGTTCCTGTTTCCAGCAAGTGGCCTAAATGAAGTACACCGATTCTGTCACTGATGTATTTTACCATACTCAAATCGTGGGCAATAAAAAGATAGGCTGTTCCAGTTTCAGCCTGAATGTCTTTTAAAAGATTTACAACCTGAGCCTGAATAGAAACGTCCAGTGCGGAAATACATTCATCTGCAATAATCAGTTTTGGGTTTAGGATAAGGGCTCTTGCAATTCCAACGCGCTGTCTTTGGCCTCCAGAAAACTGGTGAGGATAACGATCAATGTGTTCCGGTGCAAGACCAACCTTTTTCAAAATCGCCTGAATTTTTTCTTCCCTTTCAGAACGGCTTTTGTATAGATGATGAATGTCCAATCCTTCACCAATTATTTCTCCAACCTTTTTGCGCGGATTTAAACAAGCCATTGGGTCTTGAAAAATCATTTGCATGCTGGTGCGAAGAAATTTACTGTCATCCGAAGAAAGTTTTCCGGAAATATCATGACCTGCAAATTCAATTTTACCTTCAGTTGGTTTATAAAGACGTATAATGCTCCTTCCAATTGTTGATTTTCCAGAACCTGATTCTCCAACCAAACCGTAAGTTTCACCCGGGTAAAGGGTAAAACTTACATTATCAACTGCTTTGACTGTGTAAGAAGCAGACATTCTAAAATACTGTTTGAGGCCTTCAACTTTAAGTAGAGCTTCTTTATTTTCTGCCATACTGTTCTGCCTCCTTTTTCATAGTTTCAATTCTTTCTTTAAGTTCAGACGGCATTTGTACTTTTGGAGCGCGTGGATCCAAAAGCCATGTTGCTGCTGAATGAGTTGGTGTAACGTCAAACATTGGCGGTTCAAGGCGACTATCAATGTTAAGGGCATAAATGTTTCGTGGAGCAAAAGCATCTCCTTTTACCTGGTGCAGCAAATTTGGAGGAGAGCCTGGAATGGTATAGAGGCGGGTGTTTTTTGTGTAAGAAGCAGAC
>CAVCWN010000317.1:0-24379 GCA_963605975.1 Desulfovibrionaceae bacterium
ATCACATATTTTTTAAGTGACGCCGTCCAAAATTATCTTTCAAGCGAAACCTCCCTGGCCCCAGTCACGCAAAATGCCAGCCCGCAAACCTCCACCGCCAACCACATCCGCTACTGCGTCCAAAGTCTGGGCCCGCAAAACACACTATCAAATGCCGCCTTCACCAGCGACCAGGCCCTAAAAAATTTTGCCAGTCAGATTTTAAATTGATGGGCGTTGGCTGTCATAAATGACAGCCCCGGGTCTTCCGGGATTCCGCTGTCGCTCCATTTCTCCAGTCAGGCTGTCGCCTTCCTTACGAAACAGCTTCGCTGTCCCTACAGCCCCTAACGCTCTTCTACAAATATTTCTTTATGCAAAAAAAAGGCCCCTTCATCCACCAATGTGGAAAAAGAGGCCTTGCCTTCACAAATATTTTTTTTTACTTTTTCTGGGCCGTTTCTATGTAACCGCGGCTGCCCACTTGTATGCCATAAGCGGCAACAGGGTTTGCAGTACCATTAGCATATGTTTTGCTACAGTTTTGCTCACCACTGCCCATCCAAATCAAACCTTCCCCTTCAACCGCCATAGTATTTGTACCAGACGCTGATTTTTTAATTACACCACTTTCGGCATCCTTGTAAACCCCAATATTTATCTTATCCTTAGTAAACGTAGACGTAGAAGGCACTACATAAGTTTCCCACTTCTGTGTAACCATACCCTGCGCATCACAACCGCTTGACCTGTCAGAAGCATCTACCAGGTAAGCCATCTTTGGCTGACTGGCAGAAATGCTGTAGTAACCAATGTAAGGAACAGGTTTTTTATTTGCATCCAAAGCAACGTCCAGTGTCAAACGCGAACCCGCCATAGTATCTGCATCAACCTTGTACTGTTCAAAACTAGCAGCATTATAAGAAGACATGTAAGTGTAAGTCAAACCATCCAAAGAACTGTAAGCTGCAATGTGCACGCCACCATTTTTATCTACAGCAACAGCACATGCTCCTCCAGCGTCTCCCTCAAGAATTGGCGTTGGTTCTGCCCAGTTATAATTTAAGTTAGGCGCTTTACTATCTGAGGTGTTAGGTTTAGCACAATTAGAAACATTAAATGGATCTGCATTGTAGCTGTACCAAACTGTCTGGTTATACATGTCATACCAGACAACAAGAACAACATCACTTGTTTTTATTGACTCACTTGTACTGTTATACTGGTAAATGTATTCTTTAGTAGAAACGCCTGATGTTGTATCTGATCCAGGAACAACTGCCAAAGAAACATAGTTACCCGGCATGGCAGACGCATTTACAGTTTTTTCATTATTAGTGATACTACCCACACCATATTCTGCATCAGAAATTACAGACACATAGTCATACTTGTAAAGAGGTCCAAACTGTTGAGAGTCGCTGTTATAAATATAATCCTGGAATTGGCCAAAGTTTTTATTTTTCGAACCAGATTTATCTAAAGCTCCAACCCTGAAGCGAATTTCAGCCGCCTGCTTGTCATAGTAAGCAAGGTAAACATTTGTCAAGTTACTACTAGCAGTACTTACAGCCAAAACTGGTGAAGAAATGCGGTCAATATCCAAGAAGGTATTATTATTATCATCCCTATATCCCAAGTATTCCAAACGTCTGGCATTCGTATTTGAATTTTTATTACCGTCTGAAACACCCCAAACACCCGTACAGAAACTAAACATACTTGAATAGTTTGCCCCAGAGTCTGTTCCAGCTGCCATTCCGTAAGAATTTCCAGCAGAATCATAAGCAAAGGCTATATCCTTAAAGTGATCACTATCTCCCTTCCAATATTGGTAAGAAGAAACACTATTTCCTCCCATATAGAATTTATTATTACCAGAAGCGTATGCAAATCCCAGTAAACCGTTAGCAGGGTTTACCTTCATTACAGGTTCTACAATTGCACCTACATCTGAACGTGCCGCCATTGAATCCAGCTGAATAACTGCTATTTCAAGGTCGTCCGTCAAAAGATTATTGTTTGTGTTATTAGGCTGTAAATTGTATGCATAAATACTCTTTTCTTTGTAAGAAGAAGAATCTGTTATAGTAATTGCATTTCCGCCAGAATCCTTTGCACCGCCCTTTGCGTAGTTGTTGTTAACATTGTTCAAAGCTTCCATTCCACCTACAGTCACGTTCATAGCTCCGCTTGAAACATCCCCTGTCAACGTAAACTGCATGTTTTCATCCAGACTAAGTTCTGCCCCGTTAAGGGTAACCTTTGCACCCTTTGCTAAGTTAAAGCCGTTAACTGTAACAGTTTCATAATCAGTTGCGTAATTAATCTTTGTCTGTGACTCTACAGTCGTGGCACTTGACCTTGTGTAAGCATAAAGCGGGTATGCTCCCAAAGCACTTCTTCCGTATTCAGAAGGCACATTAGGATTTTTGTTTGTAAGCTCCGTAGTAAGACCTGTTACATAAGGCACAACATCCATCTGGCAGGCGCTTGTACCTTCAGTGTCATCGCTTCCCAAAAGCGAAGTGTTCTTTGCGTGGTCAACAACCAGCACTCTTACATTTACATCCGCTGCTGTTCCAATAATTTTTGCCGTATCAATGTCCAGCTGCCATTCAGCCGAATGTCCTGCCTGGCTCATAGAAGATGAAACTATGCTAAAGGCATAACCATCGCTTTCCATACTTGCACTTGCACAAGTCCACTTTGCCCCGCTTGACTGGTACTGTGCCACCTGGTAGCAAGTGTAGGCGCTATTATTCATCGCTATTACACCAATTTTCTCACTACTGCTGCCAAATTCAGAATCCGGTGCATCAGACAAGTAATTTGTAAGCACCTTATTTTCAATGCATACCCAAATAGAATCCAGCAACTGGTCATCATAAGCGCTGCCTGTCAAAGAAATCTGTCCTGAAACCTTTGTGTCTTTGTCAAATTCGCCACTTGTCTGGTTAAACTTTGCAGCCGGCAAATCATCTGTCATTTCCAAGTGACCATTGTCCGTGTTGTTTTGGTAAAGTGAATTGTCCTTTGCACTATTCCAGTAAAGGTCTTCCACATTAGAAAGAGGGGCCACTTCATCTGACAAATCAATTACAAGAGGAATATTGATTGCCGTTGCCTGACTGCCGAATGTCTTATAGTAAGTTATATTGTTCTTTACACTAGTATCATCTTCCTGGCCCAAAGCAATTCCGCTTGTAGTATCAGCAATGCTCAAATTAATAAAGTAACCATCGCCATCTTCAAGGGCCTTTTCACCACCAGTCATATAATCATCTGCCGGGAAATAAACCTTATTCAAGCCTTCAAGATTTGTATCCTTAAACACAGCAAGAGTATCATTTCCAAAGGTGGTCATGTCAGCGCTTACTTCAGGGCTGGTAAGTTTTTCTTTAGAAAGATTTGCCTTGTAGTAAAGGGTATTGTTTCCGCCGCCATAACCAGAAAAATCTTTGTCACCAAGCATTTCAACTGCAACAACAAGGTTACCTGTCATCTTTACATCTGTCTGGGCCAAAGTAACCACTTGCGCAACCGCAGAAGTATCTGCTGCCAGGTAATAATTTACTTTTGCACCGTTAACCGTAGAAGAGCCCAGTTCATCGTTTTCAATATAATTGTTTCTGTTGATGTCAACGCCAACATAAACCTTTGAAATACGAGGTGTGTGGTTTGCAAGCATCACATAAGTTTCTTTTACCTCTGAACAGTTTCCTGCCAGATCCATTGCCATTGTATCAATGTAGATAGGGCCGTCATCCAATTCATCAGCATAGAAATTTGACTTCCATACCCAGTTCTTTGATGAAGATCCAATGGAAATTGATTCAAAAATTCCGTCCCCATCATCATTTTTGATTGTATTAACTCCGTCATTCCAATAGCTGCTTTCATTTCCAGAAGGATCATCTACAACAAATGCCATCGGGAAGAAAGCCTCTGTGAATGATGTGTCAATTTCTTCTTCAAAAGTTACAGTGCTTCCGCTTACACTCTTAATCCTGTAGTAAGAACCAGAAATATAAGCCAGTCCTCCTGCACGAATGAATGTATATTTTTCTGCCAGAGCATGTGTAAATCCTGTTGACGTCCTGGTAGCTCCAGTCAGTTTTACGCCATAAAGGCCACTGTCAGAATCTTTATAAACCTTCTTTTCATAAGAATCACTTGCAGCCTTAGAAATTTCACTTTCAGAAACTTCGTAAACCGCAGCCAAGCTTCTGTCAGAAGTAAAGGTTTCGTCACTTTCAACCTTTGGCAAAGGCAATTCGATTGTAGTTGTTGTTGTTACATCGTCTTTAGTAAGAACTCTGCGCAAGTAATACAAAGCTTTATCAAATCCGGAACCTTCATCTTTTACACTTCCCGAAATTGTAGTCGTATTGTTGCTGACTTTAAGCTTTTGTCCCGCAAGAGCGTATCCACTCACATCAGAAAGGTAACCTGTAAAATCAGGGCCCTTATTTGCTTTTACTACCGGAGCATTGTTGTCATAAGAAACCATAAAGGTTTGTTCTGAAGATATGCGGTCTGTTTCTGTACTTTCGTCTGCACTATCTTCTACAAAAAGCTTTATGTATTTTTCGCCTTCGGTATTAACTTTACCAGTATTAAGAGGGATATAAACCCTTATTCCACTTTCACTTCCATCTGTGTAAGAAGTGTATTTCAATGTCTTTTTAGAAGTGCTGTTCAAGGCTTCAGCGCTGCTAGCTTCGTAGTAACATGAAGTCTTTGTGTAAATGCCGCTCGCATCGTGGGCATCTACAACCAGGTACCAGTCTCCGCGCAAAGACATTCCTTCAACATAAGTCCTTTTTGCAAGAGGGGCACTATAATCACCTGCTTCAAAGTCACTTGAACTAAACTGCTGCACTGTCGCTTTAGTATATTCAATAATCGGGGCATCCGGGTCAACCGTGAACTTAACTGCATCAGACCAGCGGCCCAAAATGTAATTGTTGTCCAAAGCCGTAACCCTTACAGCAAATTCATAAATTGACTTGTCATCGCTACCGCTGCCTGTACTTTCTTTGGCACCAGTTAACTTTTCCAGTTCATCCTGGCTGTTTATTGTGTAGTACCAGCTCTTTGTATTTGTTACCTTGATTCCCCAGAAGCTGCCTGGATCAGCTGTAAGGTCTACACTGTCCCCATAAGAATTCTTCAAATCAGAAGCTGTAACAATTTCATAAATTTGACTGCTATCTTCATCGGTCAAAGCCTTAAGGTTTGTCACGTCAGTAGAATCAAATTTTCCATCTTTATTTGTATCAATCTGGATGTAAACTTCCCTTACACTTCCATTGTCTGTTGCGCTACCGCTAAGACGGATGGAACCAGAAAGTTTTGTTCCATTCGAAGGATAAACAATTTCTGCACTCGGGCGATCAGCGTAAGGATCATAGAAAATTGTATAATCCGAAACTAAAGTTTTATTACCCAGCTCATCTGTTGCCAAGAACATAACGGGCAAGGTATAAACGCCTTCTGTTGTGTGGCTAAGGCTAGAATAATTTTCAACTTCAGAAGTTGCAAATGGTGTAAACTTAAACCTCCACAATTGAGCATTACCTGTATTTGTTTGCTCAGCACTTTCAACAAGGGCTATTTTTTCTTCCTCAGAGCCATTCTGGTATGTGTTCCAGGAATCGTTATCCACAACCATGCATTTAACGCTTTCTACTTCAGAATATGATTTTGCCGTGGTGCCATTGAAATTTATTTCACCAGTATAAGTATATGTGTCATTCTTTGCAGGTGTAGCAAAGCCAATGCTAGGGCCCGAATTGCTTACGGAAATAGTTCTTTGAGCAGAAACAGCTGCTTCGGTTTCTTCGCCCTTAGCAAGAGTTGCTGTAACTAAAGCCGTATAAGCGCTTGTCGTAACACTTTTAAGATCAATTACCTCAGAAGTAAAAATTCCACTAGAATTTTCTGTCAAAGTGTAAGTCTTTCCTGCAAAATTTACTGTAACCTCAAGATTTTTTGTTGAAGAATTTCTGCTTGCATCTACCCTGAATTTCAAATAGCGCTTTTTGCTTCCACCCACTACTGTATTGGTTCCAAGGTCTGTTATACTGGCTTTTGCCAGGCCTTCCTCTGACTCAGCAAGGTAAACCCTGACATTCGAAATAGTAGGAATGGTATTATTCGGGTTAGATTTAAATCCGTAAACTACATTTGAAATAGTTTCCAGGTTTCTTCCTGCAGAATCCTGGCCTGTTACTTCAATAATGTAATATGACAGTCCCTCTTCACTTAAATCCGGCAAATTAAATGTATATGCTGCTTCAGTTACACCAGTTGTAATACCATCAAGATTTGCCTTTCCGTTATAAATTGATTTGCAATCAAGACTTTCAACAAGGTCACCCTTTTCCAAAGAAGCAGAACCTGTGACTGCCTTGTAAATGTTAACTTTAAGACTATTTGGAGTAATTCCATCTCCGTTAAGACCAGCCTTTACATTAAAAGTCATGCTGCCTTTTATTTGAACGCCCTGCCACTCACTCAAGGTCATAGAAGAATCTACCTTGAAAGTATTTGCAAACGAATAAGAAGGATTTACAGATTTATTTATGCTGACTGCATAAAGTTTTCTGTTTTTGAAAATTTCATCATCTGTGGCACCGCTGCCTTCTGCAAGGCCGCTCTTTGTCTGATTAAGAGCAGTTAAAAAGTCAGAAGAATAAGTGGAATCATATTTATATTTTGCAAGTTCGTCATGCAAACTTGTTACACTTATGCTTTCCTGATTTCTTAATTTAAGGAGCAGTTCATTTTTGCTCCATGAACACACACTTTTGTTGCCTACAGAATCGCATGCTTCTACATAAACGTAAATGTAAACTTTTCCGTCCTGGGCAGAAATCGTTGCGCTGTCTGTAGAAGCATAAAGAGTTTCGTAAATTGTGTTATAGTTTTTTTCTTCGTAACTTTTATTTGATGACTGGGCCGCAAGTGTAAGACTCGTAGAACCAGAAACAGAAATGTCCGTGTAAGTGATTGTGTCTGTTTCTGGCAGCACATTCAAATCCTTGTCCAGCAAGCCTGTGAATTTTATAGGATTTCCCTTTGCGTCAAAATACTGAACGCTCAAAGAAGAAACTTCGTGATCTTCATAAATTTCAGCTGCCAGACTGAGGGCTGTACCGTTTTCTTCAGGGCTGTCTGCATTTGAAGAACCCGGGCTTGTCAAAAGAAGTACAGGGGCTGTGTTGTCTACATAGAAGTTCCTTTCTATTTCACCAGATTTATAATAGCCGTCATAACCCACAACAGACAGTGTGTAAGAACCGTCTTTTAAGTCACTTGTGTCTACCTGGTAAGACCATGTTCCGGATTTTGGATTGTTTTCATCAGCAGTAATTACACCACGACCAGAGCTTTCACTTGTAATCGTTACAGAGTCCCCAATTTTTGTCCTGTCAGAAGAAGATTCGTCCCTTAAATAAAGGCTTACTTCTATGCTCTTTATGGCTTTGTCATCAGAGTAAGTTCCTGTAAAGGTAACCAGCCCTGTTTCTGCGTCACCACTTGCGCTTCCAATAGCAGTGTTGCTTGAAGGGCTGGTAATTGTAACCGTAGGCGGATTTGTGTCTACGGCAGGGCCCAAACCTACTGTGCAGGCAGAGAATGTTATTCCAAAAATAAGCAAAAATGTTTTAGAAAGTATATTTAGTCTTTTCATTCTGTACCTCCTTATCTCATTTGAGCGGTTTCCATAGTGTTACCCGATTTATATTTAATCGAATAACTTACTACTGGGTTGGAAGTGCCGTTTGCGTAAGTTTTGCCTTCTATGTTTGATGTTTGTTTGTATAAGGAAGCGCTACCGTCCCATACCTGTTCACACGTGAAGGTTTCACCGTAAGCATTCGTTCCCGTCGGGAAGTTTTTCATAGCACCACTAGAGTCCTTGTAAATGCCCAAACCTATGCTTGCAAGACTTTCACTTTCAAGGGTACTCTTTGTTGGCAGGAACATCACTTCCCATTTACCAGTAAAGAGTCCGCCAGAAAGGGCTCCTGCTGGTGCCGTGCTGCTGGTGTCCACCAGGTAAGCATATTTTGCCTTGCCGGAAGAAATATGGTAGTAAGTGATGTAAGGAATATATTTTCCGTCTACCTTTGCTGTATCAATGGTCATGTACTGACCTGTAATTCCGTAAGAATCAACCAGGCATGTTGAAGGGCTTGCGTTGTAAGAAGGCAGGTAACTGTACATCAAAGAACCGCCGTTACTTATACTGTATGCTGCAATGTGAATACCCTTAGCCGTATCAACTGCAATGTCACAGAAACCACCTGCATTTCCAGAAAGAATTGCTACAGGACTTGACCAGTTGCTGTTCAGCATAGTTGTACTGTTAATTCCATTTGTACTTAAAGGATTAGTTAAATAGCTGTACCAGAGTTTTTTGCTTGAGTCATCATACCATACGGCTACAACAACATCGCTACCATCACTACCAGCCTTTGGCACTACGGAAATTGCAATATATTCGCCAGTTTTTGCTCCGGAATTTCCGTTAGCACCATTTATTTCACTTGCAATCAGCGAAATGTTATGAGCACCATTAGAAGTGTAAGGGGCATATGCGTAAGTTCTGCTTCCGTCTTTATAAATAATGTCAAAACTTTGCTTTAAATCCGCAAACTGTCCAAAACTAGAACCTTCAGATGTAAGACTTCTGCTACTTGCACTTGCCCTGTCACCAGATGTAGATGTCATTTGACCAGATCTAAAGCGCAATTCCTTAGTTGCATCATCATAGTAAGCGAGGTAAACATTTGTTGTACTGTCATCAGGATTCGTTACTGCCATTGAAGGGGACTTTATTCTGTCTGGTGTAGACAGGAACTGGTTGGATTCATTATTAACACCCATTGTGTCCAGGCGTACTGCGTTATAATTTCCGTAGCCAGAGTATTTGTCATCATTGGTTTCTGTCCTTCCTCCGTGACTTACACCCCAATTACTTGTATGGTATCTAAAACTTGCTGCTTTCCCACTAGAAGAGTTGTCACAACCCGCTGCTACACCATACATATAACCGTCATCGCCAAAGACAAATTCCGTGCTCTTGTACATGTACCAGTCAGATCCCCAGTAAGAATAAGAGGTATCTGTATCAAAGCTACCGCTTGTGTTTGGTAAAGAGAAACGGCTTACACTATTTACAAAGCCAAATCCCAGCATACCAGTTTTTTGGTTTACCCTCATAACCGGGTATGAAATAGAACCTTCCTTGTATGCCTTTACTGCCTGTGCATCCAATTCCCAAATTGCAATTTCCAGGTCATCCGTAAGAAGGTTGTTGTTTGTGCCATTCGGCTGGCGGTTATAGTAATTTTCCAAAATTTCATAATCGCCACCGTCAGCTGTATCTTTTGTTGTGTAAGAACCGGCAGCATTATTGCTGTTTATGTTGTTCAAACATTCAATTTCATTCACCGTAAAACTTACCTTTCCACTCTTTGCCCATGAAGGCAGTGTAAATACGCCATCCTTAAGAGTAGGAACCGGTTCGGCTTCTGTTGCTTTTTCACTACCCTGCAGATTTACCTTTGCCCCTGTCAAATTAAATCCGTTAACAGTCACGCTTTCTCCGTAAGACTTACTTTCTTTATCCTGTTTGTAGAAGTAAAGCGGATATACGCCCAAAGCACTTCTTCCGTAAATGGAATTATCTGTACTTTTGCGGCTGCCAACTTTTGTTTTAAATCCTGTCACGTAAGGAACAACATCCATCTGGTAGTAAGGTCTGTTCTTTGCTGCGTCCAAAATGTCATCCCCAGCATTAACAGTCGTCAAAGAAGAGAAGTTACCGCTGTGGTCACGCACAAGAACTTTTACATTCACGTCTGTTTGTGCCAGACCAGTTATCTTACTAGTATCAAAATCCAGCTGCCATTTTATTTTATGGCCTGCCTGTGTAAAGTAAGAATTGCTGTTGTCTTCATCCACGCTGAATGCCAGACCGTTTGCTTCCATGCTAGCGTCTGCCACAGTCCACTTACTGTCACTTATGCTGTAAGTTGCCAGCTGGTAATATTTAAGACCATCCGCTGTGTAAATTCCAGTCTTTCCGTTATCTGCTGTAATAGAAGAACTTGTCAAATAACCACTAGTCAGTCCAGTCCAGTTGCTTACAGCTACCCAAATTGATTCCAGGCGCTGGTCATCATAAACATGCCCCCTCAGACTTATCTGTCCAGAAACCTTAGGGTCTTTGTCCATCAGACCGCTTGCTCCACTAAAGACAGCTGGCAAATCACCAGGCAATTCAATATGACCATTTTCCTTGCTGTTTTTGTAAAGTGAATTGTCTTCTGCACCTGCCCAGTAGAAGTCATCAATTACAGACATAGGCACCTGAGTATCAACCAAATCCACAACAATTGGAATGTTTACCGCAAAGGCCTGTGTTCCATAAGTGTCATAATATTTAACTCCATTTTTAATACTGCTGGATTCCGCTGTACCCAATGCAATTCCATTTGTTGAATCCGCAATACTCAAATTGATGTAATAATCTCCATCTGTAAGGGATTTATAATCTGCCCCACTAAAGTAAACCTTGTTCAAATCCTTAAGGGCAGCCGTATAAATTCCGCTTGTGCTAAAGAGGTTATTGCTTGCAAATTCGCTCATGTCCTCACTTACTTCTGGCGCACTTATAGCAGCACTTGTAATGCCTGCCTTGTAGTAAAGCTTACCATTTCCACCGCCGTATCCTGCAAAAGTCTGGTCTCCCAGCATTTCTATTGCTAAGGCAAAGTCGCCAATCATCTTTGCACCTGTGCTGTCAAGGGTAAGAACTTCACTTTCTGCTGTCTTCGAACTATTTACTACCGGGAAGTAATAAACTTTTTCTTTACTAGAAGAAAGACTTGCATTTTCAACAAGTTCTTTGTCTGTAAAGTTTTTGCTTTCATCTATGTCACTTGCCAGGTAAACCTTTGAAATACGAGGCGCATGGTTTGCAAGCATAACAGAAGTTGACTTTACTTCAGAAGCATTTCCCGCCTTGTCCATAACCATTACATCTATGGTAACAGGGCCATCATCCAATTCCTGGGCCAGAAGATCTACCTGCCATTTCCATACGGTTGTAGAAGTTGCTGAAACGTTTTCGCAAATTCCATCTCCATCATCGCCATTTATGTGATAGTACCCCTGGCTGTCCGAATAACCTGCTTCATAACTTGTATTGTCCACAGCAAGAAGCATCGGGAAGAAGGCTTCCGTATATGATGTAGAAACATTGTCTGCAAAAGTAACAGTTGTTCCTTCTACATTTTCAATCTTGTGGTAAGCACCGCCAATGTAAGCAAGTCCACCCTTTCTAATAAATGAATAATCATCTACAAGACTGTGAGTAAATGTTGTTGCCTTTCTGTTTGCAGAAGTTGTTTTTAAACTGATTCCATACAAACCTGTTGTTTCATTCTTGTAAACTTGATTTCCTGCACTGGCACCTGTTGCCAAAGCAGCAATTTCACTTTCACTTACAGTATAAACCGCCCTGCTAGAAGTACTTGGTAAATACAAGTCTCCCTCTGTGTCAGAAGAATCGTACTTTGGGAAAGGCAGTTCAATTGTTTTCGCACCGTCAATTTCTCTGGTAAAGTAGACCATAGCTCTTTCAAAACCAGTTCCAGAATCTTCAACATATCCGTGGAAAGGAAGAACCTTGTTGCTGACTCTCAGTTTTTGTTTACCAAGGCCTTTATCACTTGTATCAAAAAGTACATCGTCCCCAGACCATTTCACCTGGCGAGGAGCATTATTGTCGTACCTGAATATCCATTCCGACTTTGATTCAATTTTTGCTTCTCCGTTATCTGTTCCGCCAAACCTTACATACTTTGTTCCTTCACCAGAATCTGTGTCCAAAGGAATAAGCACAGTATATCCGCTTTGACCGTCACTACTTGAATAAGCACTCTTAGAAGTAAAGTCTGTTTCTTTACTAACTTCATCCAAAGCGTCATAAGAAGATGCCCTCTTGTAGTAAAGACTGTCTTCAGGAACACCACTTTCATCATAAATATCCGCAATCACATACCACTTGCCCTTAAGAGACATACTGTCTTCATAGGCCTTTGCCTTTGCCTTGATTGTAGAAATATCATCAGTCTCAGAATAATCATCTGCAGAAATTACACCATCAATATCAATAGTTGGAGCATTCGGGTCAATTTCAATATTGATTACATCACTCCAACGACCCAAAGTATAATTGTTATCAAAAGCTGCAGCGCGCAAACTCAGTTCAGCCTTTCCTGTTTCTGTATTGACTGCAGAACTAATCGACTGCAATTCACTTGAAGTATTTATTGTGTAGTACCAGCTTTGTGTAGAATTTACTTTGATTCCCCAGAAATCTGTGTCTGCAGAAAAATCAGCACTGCTTTCATTTTCTTTTATATCATCCTTAGTTACGATTGTATAAAGATTTGTAATTCCACTTTCACTTGTTTCTGTCAGACCGGCAAGAATTTTTGCATCTGCACTTGTGAATTTTCCATCGCGGTTAACATCAATTTGTAAATAAACTTCCTGTACCTTTTCATTATCAATTGCAGAACCGCTTACACGAATTCGACCAGAAAGAATTTTTCCTGTTGCTGGAGAAAGGATTTCTGTTGTAGGACGGTCAGCATAAGGATCGTAAGAAATTGCATAATCCCCAACGAGTGTCTTGTTACCCAAAACATCTGTTGCCAGGAACATAATCGGCAGGGTATAAACGCCTTCTTCATCATGATCCAATTCTGAAAAATTATTGTCACTTGAACTGGCTTCTGCGATTTCGAAAGGCGTGAATGAAAATTTCCAGTTACTGTTTGTACCACTATTTGTGTGGGCCTTCTTTTCAGTTTCATCTGACAAATCATTCATTTCTTCAACAGCAGCAATCAAGGCAACTTTTGCCTTTGCCACAGTTTCTGCATCGCCGCTTGAAAGATTTTTGTAATTTTCAATCGTGTCATTATCAACAACCCTGAACTGAATACCGCTTATTTCACTGGCCATTTGTGACCAGGCAGAACCTTGTATTGTCACTTTAGATGTATAGGTTTCACTATCACCCTTTAGAGGACTAATAAATTCTACTTCCGGACCGTCATTGTTTACTCTGACAGTCTTTGTTCCCTCCGCACTAGTACCGGAAGCACTTGCTGTAACCTTCAAAGTATAATCGTTACTTACCACACTTGAAATATCGATTGCTTCTGAATAGTAATAACCGTTATCTGCTTTTGTTAAGGCATAGTCTTTTCCGTCTACATTCGCACTTACCATGTCCAGAGGCTTTTCTACACCGTCCTCCTGAGCATTACTCTTTGCGCTGACTTTAAACTGTACCCATTTCTTTTTTGTACCGCCCACTACTGGAATTGCGGTGTCTTTATCTTCTTCAGTCAAATCACTTTCCGAAGCACCTGTCAAAAGTTCAATCGACTCAACTGAAGGAGGAACGGCATCCTTTTGAATTTTAAAACCGTAAGTTGCATCTCCAACTGCAAGCAAGTCATATTTTTCGCTGTCCCAGCCTTCAACTTCAAAAACATAGTAACCATCACTAAGAGAGCCTGCTGGCAGCTTAAAAGCATATGTTTTATAAGTTACACTTTCTTTTATGCTAGAAACAGGTGTAGAGCCATCAAGAATTTCACTTGCTTCAATTATTTTACTGGCCGTTGTAGAAGTCTTTGTATAAAGGCCGCTGTTATCTTCAACTACCTTGTAAAAAAGAACTCTGAGAGATGCAGGTTCCACCCCATATCCGTCTTTTCCAGACTGAACAGTTACAGAAATAGAAAGATCCTCTTCCAGAGTTATAGTTTGCCATGCCACATCATTAGAAATACTGTACTCACCAAAAGAATAAGTCGGGTTCACTTTATTGCTTATGCTTACGCCATAAAGTTTTCTGTCTGCAAAATCAAGGATGCTTTCCTTACCATCAGCGTCTTTTATTTTTTCTGACAGACCAGTCTTGAGTGAATTTATTACTGCCAGTCTTGAATCATCTTCATAAGTACCATTCAAAACTTTTTTCACATCATCAACGACTGTATCAGTAGAAATAGAAAGTGCTGTTTTTAGGTCGCTACAAAGCCATGTACAGTCACTTACATTTCCGGCAACATCTGTCAGCTGAATATAAAGGTAAAAGTAAACAGTTTCATCTGTTGAATTGTTGTAAATTGTTTTGTAAATATCATGCAGTCTTTGCTTTTCCAGATTTTCTGTATAAGGCGTATCCGGATTTTCACTTTCAAAAGCTTCTACATTCTGATCAAATTTAGCAAGAGTCAGGGAAGTTCCTCCTGCTGTAGTAATATTTTTGAATGTCAAAGAATTTACGCTTTCTTTATTTCCATTAGAATCATAAAGTTCAAATTCCATTGGCTGGCTGGAAGGAGTTTCAGTTTCTGCATCGTAAGCAAAAACCTGCACTTCTGCCAGAGAAACCTCGTGGTCATCTGCAATATACCCCCCAAGCGAAACACTGGTTCCGCAAGAGTAAGGGTCAAGAATATTTGTTGAAGAAGGTTTATTTAAAAGAAAAACAGGGGCCGTTTTATCCACATCAAAGTTTTTTTCTGCTTCACTTGAATTGTGGCTGCCGTCATTTGCAACAGCTTTTAATATGTAAGAACCATCGCTCAAAGCCGATGCATCCAAATTGTAAGTCCATGTGCCAGTTACACCACTATCTACTTTTGATGGTTGAGAAACACAGCCCAAAGCGCTTTCTTCTTTCTCAATGGACTTTGAATATCCTTCAAGCGCCTCTGTTACACCTTTTTTGTAAAGATTGATTTTTATGGATTTTACATCTTTATCATCACTGTAACTTCCAGTAAATGTGATGACATCAGAACTATGCGCAGAGTTTGTAACCGGTGTCAAAACAGTAAGGCTAGGAGTCCCAACGTCAACCGACTGGCCCAAACCGCCACCATGACAAGTAGTAAATAAAACTAAACTAAAGGCTAAGGCAAAAAATAAAAAAACGCTTCTCTTCATATGCTTCCCCACAGTAAGATCCCAGAAAAGAGACCACCTTATATGCTATTTCGGCAGAAATTCCAAATTTCCACACAACTTCATACCATCTCAGCTTAACTTTTTTTATTTTTTCTCAAATATCTCTAAACAGTTTAAATTTAACACACAAAGCGACACGCGTCAACTTAAACTAAGCTCATTCAAAAATCTTTGATTCCCACCCCAAAGAAAGCAAATCAATTTAAGGAAGCCTCTAAAAACAAAAAAACTTCCGGCCACATTCGTAACCAGAAGCCATAATTTCTTACATTCAAGGGCGGCCCTAAAAAAAAATAAGGCCGACTTTACCTCCCGGCAAAATCAGCCTTATCCATTTTGATTTTCACCCTAAGTTTAGAATACAGTTGTTCTTAAACCAAATGAATATGTGAATACAAAGCGCTTTGCATCTTCACTTGCTACGTCAGATGGAATGAACCAAACCTGAGGTTCAGCGTAGAATGCCCAAGTCTTGAATGCCTTGTTGTTAGCAAAAGTGATTCTTGGGAATTCAACCTGTACAAGTGCTGCAGAAAGTACCTGTGATACAGGCTTACCGCTTGAATCTGTTGCTCCCGATTCAGAGAACCAAGAGAAGTTAGCACCTACAGAAATTGTAGCGCTCAACCAGTCAAAGTTACGTCCAAAGAGGTAGCGCATTGGCAGGTATCCAATCTGAGCAATAATCTTTGCACCGATTACATTTCCACCAAAGCGGTAGTTAGATTCTTCA
The DNA here is from genome assembly GCA_963605975.1 of Desulfovibrionaceae bacterium. Lineage (GTDB taxonomy): Bacteria > Spirochaetota > Spirochaetia > Treponematales > Treponemataceae > Treponema_D. The sequence continues at coordinate 15,794 of CAVCWN010000317.1, forward strand.
AAGCCCAGCAAGTTGTTTACAAAGTTCCACTGGTCTTTTGTAAACTGACCGAAGTTAGCCTGAATCTTTACCGCATTATCGAATGCTGTAAGACCAACACCCACGTTGTAGAGTGTTGCACCCCAAACCGAAGCATCAAAGTAAAGTCCCTGAATGAATGCAGGAATTTCGTACTTAGACCTGTCGCCCTTTCTCAAAGAAATAGAAATATCCTTAAGGTCAACATCGTCACTTGCCAAACCGTCAATTTCAAGTACCTGGTTGTAGCGTCCGCCTTCACCAGGGCTAATCAACTTAACAGTTGGGTTTGTATGGTCAATTTGAACAAGGTTTCTGGTAACAGCAGTTTCACCGTTTACCATTTCAGCCTTGATCAGCATGTAGTAATAACCTTCCGGCAAGTCAAGGTTTTCTACCTGATACTTCCAGTTTGTCTTACCCTGCTTACTTACAGTCTGGTATGTTCTACCGTTGTCAAAGCTCAAGTAAATCTGCTTTACCTTCATTCCCTGAATGTTTGTCATAATTTCAGAAGGCGTATTCTTGTTCTTGAGAGCAGCTGTATTGTCCGGATCTACAACATAACCTGCATTTCCCTTAAGGATAGGTCTGTTTGTTGCAAAGTCACCGTATGTAAAGTTGTCCAGCGTTACCCAAGGACCGTATTTGTTGTATACAAAGTTCTGTACGTTAGACTCAATCTTCTTACCGTTAACTGTTGTAGCAACAATCTTATAAGTATGCCTTCCGTTTTCAAGAACATAAGTTTCCTTTTCAAGTTCTTCAACTACATTACCGTCAGCGTCCTTTACCTTTTTAGCCTTCTGCTTAATTTCATTCTGCATAGCAAACTTGTAGTAACCGCTGTCTGTAATTTGAGTTCCGTAGAATCCAGGAACAAGGGCATCGTCTACATAAAGTTCTACAGAATCAATTTCGTCTTCACTTACCACTTCACCAAAAATGTTAAACTTAGACTGAACATGTTCACCGTTGAGTGGATACATAATGCTTACCTTTGTGCGAGGTGCATCTTTATCCAGTTCAATGTTGCGGCTAACACGAGTTATGTTTCCAGCAGCATCCGTTCCTGTAAGTTCCAAGTTGTAGAATCCGTTTGCCAGAGAAGACAAATCAACTTTTTCAGAAATAATCTGTGCCGGCTTTAACTTGATTGCCTGCATGTCAGAAGGAACTCTTATTGAAGAATCAAAACTCCTGATGTTGATTGTAAGGTCTGTAAGACCAATGTTATCTGTTGTCTGTCCAGAGAAGAATACTGATTCAGTAACCTTTGAATCTTCAAGTGGTAGTTCAAGGTAAATTTCCGGAGCAGTGTTATCAATGTTGATTAACGAAGTTACAAGACCTGTAATGTCATAACCGTCCCAAAGTTTTACGAAGATTGCATGTGTACCGTCTTCGATAACCCTTGAGTCAAATTCGTAAGACCATTCTGTTGTACCTTCGGCATCCTGGTAACTTGCACCGTTGTCCAAAGAAATCTGGACTTTATTGATTCCGTTCTTATCTGTTGAATTACCCTTAATTACAACTCTGCCAGAAATGGTCTGATCAAAGTTTGGACTTGTTACGGCACCCTTAGGTTCTTCCAAAGAAATCCTGAAGTTGCGCTTAACTTCATCACCCTTAATTCCGTTGATGTCTTCTGCATAAACAGTAACTGTGTGTTCGTTATCTGTCATTGAAGAAAGAGGTACGTCAATTCTATAGTTTGAAGAATATTCTTCACTCAGTAATCTGTATTCACCGTTGTCAATTTTGTACCACAAGCGGCAGGCAGCGTCATCATCATAAATAATTCCAGAGATTGTAAAGTCTGTTGTAATAACAGCGTTTTCTGCTGGCATATGGATTTCAGCTACTGGTTTGTCAGATTCCTGATCCACTTCAAACTGCCACTTTTCCCCTTCAAGAACAGTAGAATTTCCAGCACCGTCTACAACAGTCATCTTAAATCCACTTTCAAGAGGAAGGTCGCTATTACCAATAAGCAAGTTTGCCAAAACTTGTGTCATTGTGTATTCAGGCGAATCTGAATCTACAGCTTCATCACCAAGTTCACGATTAAATGTCTTTGTGATTTTTCCATCTGCTGACTGGTAAACAATTTTTTCAGCTCCTGCATCCTTTATGTCAAGAATAAGGAGGTTTTCACCATTAACCTTTGCGCCTGCATCCGGAAGGATAACCTTTACTTCAGGGGCACTTGTGTCTTTTTGAACAACGTAATGGATTATTGATTCCTGGCCGGCTGCATTTACCGCACGCAAATTAAGAGGAACATATCCATCTTCCATAGAAGAAATATCAATTACAGTAGAGAAACTGCCATCCCTTGAAAGTGAAATAGGAATCCACTGCTGCTGAGGTCTTTCCGAAACCTTTGTAATATTTCCAGCATCATCTTTAACTTCTTTAACAACAGAAGGCTTGTCTTCTTCCATGTTGTAGTAAAGAGTTGAACCTGTGCTGCCTTCAAGCAACTTACCCTTAAGGTTGATTTGACCTGTTACCCAACCCATAAGATCTGGCGAAGTAATAGAAATCTGTGGCTTTTCTGTTCTTGTAGAAACAGTGAATGTTGATGAATTGATTTGAGCCCCATCCCTGTTACTTGCACGAAGCTGGAGGTTAGAATATGTTCCATCTGCTACAGACTTGATTGTAATAACATTGCTGTCTTCAGCCTTAACAACTTCAAGGCCATTTGTATTTCTGGCAAATGCTACACTGAAATCACCTTCTGTGTTTACAAAAGCCTTAAGTTCACCGCCATTAGCAAGGTTGTATGTGTTTGCAACAGAATTATATGTACAGTTAAATCCTGGATAGAAGTAAATGCCTTCGTCAGAATTTGTTACATCGTGTTTGCGGACAACGCTAACTGTTCCAGAAATTGTTTCTTTAACGCCAGTAGCATCTGTAACGGTAAGTTCAACCTTTGCTGTTCCCGCAGGCAAATTTGCCAGTGGAATAGAAACCATGTACTGGGCTCCTTCAGTTACAGGCACTGCTTTTACACTGCCAGTTTGAACTTTTTCACCACCAATACTTTCGCTGCTTGTAATCTTCCAGTCTGCTGAAAGAATTGCTGCATTACAGTAAATCATTGCCTGGATTGTGTGGCCATCATCTGCAGTTGACCCCTTCCTGATTGCAACTTCTTTTCCGCTAGCATAAGTTTCACCATCAATAAGGAAGCACTTTCCAGTAATAGTGCCTTGCTTAGAAATAGCAATTTTTTCTGAGTAAGAAGGAGCGCCATCTACATCCGTTGGAGTTACTGTAAATGTCAATTCCTTTGTATCAGAACGAATGTCTGCATCTTTATAATATGTAAATAACTTGTCTACATTTCCCTGGTAAAGACAAACTGCATAGTAGTCCACACCCTTAAGCCAGTAAACCCTTGGCACATCGCTGGCAGGAATTACTTCACCTTCTTCAGTTGCCAGACGCTTAACAGGCACATTGTTTACAACAACAGCCTTTGCCGAAGTGCGGCCTTCATTGTCCGTAGAAGCAATTTCAATTACCGTAATTCCGTCTTTGAAATCTTCAGTTGTAAAGTTGAGTGTAAAGTTTCCTTTAGCATCAAGATTGAGGGCGCTTGCCTTATCCAAAGAAGTAACAGGAAGGGCTGCAGAACTTGCTACAACGCCATCCTTAAGTTTTGCTTCTACAGTAAGGAATCTGTAAACAGCAGAAGCAATTCCGTCTTCGCTGGTAATTTGTCCGTTAACAGTCAATGTCTGTTTTGTAGAAAAATCTACTGCTACACCAGAGTTAATTGAATTGTCATCAATGTTGATTGAAGGACCTGTCGGAGTGTCAATAAACTGCAATTCCCTTGAAGTATAAACAGCACCCTTGTCCGTTGTAACTTTAATCTGGAATGGCTGACTTGCGGCTGTTGCATTTACAATTACAGAATTGCCCGAAAGTTCCGCCGTTACACCAGCTCTTGAAGGAACAACCTGAACAGATCTTGCCTTTACACCAATCAAATATCCGGAAATACTTGAAGCTGCACTACCATAAATGATTTTTCCCTTGTCTGAAATCTGGCTGTCGTCAAAAATAAGGGCAGGTCTTGAAGTATGAGTTTTTGTTAAATCTTTAAGATTGATTACAGCATCGTATGTAGATTCGCGGCCTTCTGTATCTTTTGCATAAGCGTGAATAAATGAAAGGCCCCAAGGATATTCTTCCGTATTAAGAGGGAAAGAAATGAGTGCAGTTTTTTGACCTTCGGTGATTGTAAGAGGATATTCCTTTACTTGATCTCCCCAGGAAATACTGTACTTTGCTTCCTTCAAACCTAAAGAAGAATTAATTGTCATTTCAAAAGTTGGATCAGTTTCAGGATTAATTTCCATTCCACTTACAAATTTTGTAGAACTCTTACCTGTTTTAACAAGAGGATTTATAAAGTCTGGAGCAACACCCAAAGAGGTAATTGTTTTAGTAACCGCATTGCCCTTAACACCGTACTTGTCTACTGCCCAAACCTTAACCGTATGACTTCCACTTTGAAGTGATTTTGGATATGTATGGTAGAAAACGCCTTTTGCGTTAAATGAAATTTCTTCTCCATCATCGATTGTATAGAAAATCTGAGCCAGACCGTCATCGTCTGTAGCAATACCGCGGATGTAAAGGGAACCAGCATCTCCGGCAACATCCAGGCCTTCTGCAGGAGCAATCAAATTTACAAGAGGCTTGTCTTCCTCCTGGTTCAAGTTGATTGTCATAGTCTTTGTTACAGTGTTACCCATCGTATCCACACCAGTAACGCTGAAAATTTGTGGCTTTGTCAGGCCGATTGAATTGATTTCAAGCATCCAGTATGGGTTGCCAGGCACCAGTTCAAAATCGCCCTTTTCATTTCCCCAGGCCCATGAAAGGCTTGTCATTCCATTTGTGTCTTTTGCGTAACCTGCCACAATGAAAACACCGTTTTGCACAGCATTTTTTTCTGGAGTAACAATCTGAATGTCCGGAGGAGTATTATCTACAAAGAAAAGGTATGTAAAATATCCGACTGTTCCCGCTTTATCTGTTCCTTTGAACCAACAAACTGCAGGACCATCTTCAAATTTTTTCGTATCTACAGGGATTGAAAAACGGTAGTAAACTTTTGCGCCTTCTTCATCGGCATAAGCCAGTTTTTGTTCCTTAAGCTTAACCTTTGTGTAGCGCTGACCGCCATCAAGTGAATATTCAAGCTGCTTGATTCCGTTACCATCTTTTACATAACCTTCAAAATTCACCTTTCCAGAAATCAACTGGCCCACACCAGGATTCTGTACTGTAGTTGTAGGAGCATGGCGATTCAAACTCCATGTCAAAGAAACAGACTTTCCTGGCAAACCATTAATATCTGTTCCGTAAACTTCAATTGAGTGGTCACCTTCCACCAACTTTGTTGTATCCAGATAGTATGACCAGAATTCACTACCAGTGGCCTTAACAGGATTTTCTTTGTCACCGTCAAGGATAAGTGTTACAAAATCAACACCATCATCATCCACACAAGTACCAACGATGTTCAAGTTTCCAGGAACCATCATGTCTTGCACTGGGTTTGTAATACTGATTACAGGCAAGTCTGAGTCAGGATCAATCCTGATGTTAAAAGGACCAGCCTGAGTTGTATTCCCAGCCGTATCTGTCGCGGTAACAACAATGTTGTACTTTCCACTAGACTTTCCATCCAGCGGAATTGTTTCCTGCCAGCTGCTTTCCGGGCCAATAGATTTTTCCGTAACATCTCTGGCAAAAAGACTTGCTGTGACAACCATCAAGGTAACCATAAGAATTGCAACTTTCTTATTCATACACTCCACCTTTTTTCCCTAACTAAATCCCAGGAAGTCAAAATAATTGATCTTCAAATCTGGAAAACACTTATATACTTTTATGGTTGCCTCTAAAAATTGCAATTTTTAGAGACAACTTTGAAAAAGCGACATTTTAAGTCTTTGTATTTCAAAGACTTAAAATTCGAGAGGTATCTCTAAAAAAGCATTGAAAATGATTTTTTTAGAGATACCTTTATATAAAGTTTGATTATAAAGACTTCCTCAACTTTTGCTATCGGCAGAAATCTCCAAAATCTTTAATGCTATATTCTGAAAGCCCCTAAAATTCTAAAAATAAAATTTTTTGCCATTTTGGGGGACTAAAATCAGAAAATCAATTTTCAAAAAGTTTACGTTGCCTTACCGCAGTTTCCAGAGCAGCCAGCTGTTTTTTGAATTCAGCAGAATCACTTCCGGCAATAATCCCATCAATACTGAAACTTACAGATGTCAATTTTACCAGAATGTCCTGTTCAGCCTTAGACGCATTCACATCTTTTACCATTTGCATGCTCTTTATTTGACTTTCAATCTTTTCAATAACTTTTTTTTCTTCAGCAAATGAATCATTCATTGTAGAAGCTTTTAAGCTTAACTTTCCTGCAGATGACACCAGCTGGCTTATTAAAGACGCACTTTCGTCATTCTTTTTTCTGTCACTTTTTGCCTTTTTTTCCAGGGCATGGCTGACAGTTAAAAGAGTTGCAAGAATCAAAATCAAAATAAGACTTACTATTAAGGCTGCCTTTAAAGAAACTTTTGTTTTTAAAATAAAGAAAAGCCCTGCAATAATTCCTATTCCAATGATGAATAAAAAAGCTTTAAAAAGATTTCCACCTTTTGAGCTCATTTATTTTACCTCCTATCCAAAGAAAATCCTCTGGATATTTTGGATACTTCTACTATTATAAACTACACTTGTAAATATTTGCAAGTTTTATCAAATAGAGTATTATTTGACCATGTTAACTGATTTTATTGAATTTAACGACGTATCTTTTACATATCCGGCACAGGAAGGTGACCTTGACGCGGACGGAAAACAGATTGTTTCTTCACCAGTTTTTGACCATTTTACAGGTGCCCTGCCTGGTGGATTTGTCAGTTTAATCGGGCCAAATGGTTGTGGAAAATCAACATTTATGCTTTTGGCTTCCGGCCGCCTGCATCCGCAAAGTGGAAAAGTAAGTCTTTACAAAAAGGATATTGCTGCCCTGCCGCAGGAAGAAAAAAATCTTCTGGCATCTGTCATTTATCAAAATATGGAATTTGAATCTGATGATAAAGTTAAAAATCTGCTTGCCTATGTTTATTCACACGGCGCTTTAGGCGGAAAAGCAAAAGGCATTTTGGACAGCAAAAAAGACCTTCTTTCTGAATTGATTGATCATTTTGAACTGTCTTTGGTTTTGGAGCATGGTTTAAAGGAACTTTCTAAGGGTGAAATTCAAAGGGTGCTTCTGGCATTCAGCATGCTGTATGGGTCTGCCAGTATTTTTATGGATGAACCGCTTTTTGCTATGGAAGAGCGACAAAAAGAAAGTGCCCTGCAATATTTAAAGGCTTTTTCTAAGGAAACAAAAACTACTATTTACATAAGCATGCACGAACTGGATTTAACCAGGAAATATGCAGACAATGTTTTGCTTTTTTATCCTAACCGCGACATGGATTTTGGCAGTCCGGAAGAAGTTATGACTAATGAAGATTTGGAAAAGGCTTACGGCGTGCCAGTTTCTATGCTTAAAAACCAGGAAGATATGACCCGTGAAGTTCTGGAACAGACGGCCCAGGCTGTTTTGCAAGTACAAAAAAATACTAAATAGAAAATGAATATTTGTCTTTTTACTTCTGATGAAATTAATAAACCTCTTTCTTTTAGTGATGAAAGGGCCCAGCACCTCATAAAAGTTCTTCACAAAAAGGAAGGCGAAACTTTTAAAGCAGGAATTGTTGACGGCAGGGCTGGAAGTGCCACAATCACTTGTATCAATAGGGATGAAAAAAATATTTCTTTTACATTCCAGGCAGAAGAAGATGGAAAGCCCCTTTACCCTCTTACGATGATTATAGGCTTTCCGCGACCAATTCAGTTGAAGCGTCTTTTACGTGACATGGCAGGCCTTGGTCTGGAAGAAATCCACCTTACCGCAACGGAACTGACGGAAAAATCTTATTTAAAAAGTGATTTGGCCAGCCCCCAAAGCTGCTACAAAATGCTGCTTGACGGAACAGTCCAGGCTGGAGGTACCCATGTTCCTGCAATTTACATGCACTTTTCTTTAAGGGAATGCCTTGATTCTTTACAGGAAAAAATTTCCTGCTGCCAGAATCTTTTTTGCTTAGACAACATTGACGCCTCTGATTCCCTAAACCACAGACTTTTGTCTGCCCCGGCCCCCTTGTCAGCAATTGCCGCAATTGGCAGCGAAAGAGGCTGGACCACAGACGAACGCAATCTGTTTGAAGAAAAAGGTTTTTCCCGTCTAAGAATGGGTTCAAGAATTTTCCGCACGGAAACTGCCGCAACTGTTGCCGCTTCTTTAATTTTGGCCCGAATGGGAAAGCTGGAATAAAGCGGACGCTTTACGAAAAGAGTTCTTCTATTCAAAATGCGCTTAGCCCGCCGTGTAGTGGTTTGCTGAAGGCAAAGTGCGAAGCACCGAGGCGAATAGCCGAGCCACGCAAGGGCGGTTAA